>DATMOV010000247.1:0-12073 GCA_035568055.1 Cytophagaceae bacterium | reverse complement strand
GATGATTACTTTCACCCCATTGGCATGAGCCTGGGTAACCAGGTTTGTTAATCTTGTCGGATCAGACGGCGCCTGATAACTTCCGTCGGAATTAGGAATCAGAAAGGCATAATTAATGTGAGTGAGTTTGGTGTATTGCACATCACTGAGGTTACCAGCCCAGGTTGGCAAATAACCGATCACCTTAAATTGAGCAAAAGTCTGCTGAACATTCATCAGCAGAAACAAAAGAATACAGATTGTCCTCCAAGGCCGCATATTATACGACGCTGCCCTTGCCCGAGGCACTAAGGGTCCTGGTTTGAATTTCTTCATAGATTGAGAGTTTTGTGTAAAAATTAAATTGGAATATGTTCGTTGCTGTTGTTACGAATGAAATCTGAACACCAGCACTTCAGGAAAGACAAACGGAGATAAGAATTGTCATCAAACTTTGTGACTTATTTTTTATTTTCGTTGACTTTAGTATGTAAACTGATTAAAATGAATCAGTTATTTAAAGTAGATAAAGACATCAGGGAATAAAATTATCAATAGATTATTCTTCATCCTTCGGGTGATTCCGGAAGGGGATAAATTGCAAAGAAAGTTCCAGAGATTGAGGATTATAACTGGTCAATGCTCCTAAAGGAGCATAATAAGAGATCATCATTTTTAATATATGCCGACCCAGTTTTATGTCCTCCAGTCCACCGGATACCGATGCTCCCATTTTATACTTATAAGCAACCGCGATGGAAAGAGTCCGCTGAATAAGCATGATCAAAGCAATATCCGCAATATAATAATTCCTGTAAGACCAGCGGAATACAAAAGCAGAGGTAAGAGATAAATCGGGATTGATTAAAAATTTCTTATCGGCAATAAGGTTATAATATTTTTTTAAAGTGTATGTTTTATCTATTGGAGTAAATTTTGAAGGAATGATCTGATTGCCTGAAAAACCTATATTAAAATCGGGATGGTATAACCATAAACCTATATCGGCATTGGGCGCAAAAGCTGAGCCTCCTGCACTAATGTTGGATGCTTTGTATCCATAATTGATAAAGCCTGCAGCAATGCCTGCATTCAGCGTCCACCGGCCACTGACAGGAAGATGAAATGCGTAAAGCATCGAAGCCCGGTTGGTGTTGATAAAACTTCCCTCCCGGTCATTGATAAATGTGAGGCCAACGACATGTTTTGATGTATTTGTTCCAGCAGCGTTCACTTGCATATTGCCGCTAACATACGATGTTCTTATTGTACTGAAATCGCCTAATAATGATTTATTTCCTGTGGAAAACTCTATGGATGACTCTCTCCCTATGCTTGCAGGATTGATGAGATTATACGTTCTGAAAAATTGGAGGAATTGAACCGGCAACCCAGGCCCCAATTGTGCGTAAGATCCGGAAAGGCAATTAGAAAAGAATATAACAGAGGCACAGATATAGATTCTCATCCAGCAGCTACGAAATAATTTTATGGTAATTTTAATAAAAAACTATAACCTTCTAAGCAAAATGAATTAATTTAAAAAGAAATACATAGAGCTGATGACTTTTTTCAAGTATGCTTGTCTTTAATGTAACAGGAAGAAGATCCGGTCAATGAAATATAGTGATAAAGATGTGGTGTTGGCTTTAAAAAAAGGAAATGATGATGTGGTATTAGCCTTTTTGTATAAAAGTGTATTGCCTAAAGTCAAGCATTATATCAAGGGAAATAAAGGTAATGAAGATGAAGCGAAAGATATCTTTCAGGATGCCATCATTAACTTCTATAGTAATGTAAAGCTTAATAAGATTCCTGAAAATGTAAACGTTTCTGCTTACATCTGCCATATAGCAAAAAATCTCTGGATCAATCGGGTAAAGCGGATGCATAAATCAACAGAAATGCCTCATGAAGACTTCTTTCGTACGGAGGAAGATTTTCTGGGAAACCTGATAACAGAAGAGAAAACGGCAGCGATTGCCAAACTTCTTTCAGAAATTGGTCAGGAATGTCAGACACTGCTGAAATACTCGGTATACGACAAGCTAAGTATGAAAGAAATTTGTAAGCTCATGGGTTACTCCAGTGAAAATGTGGCGAAAAACTACAATTACAGATGCAAACAGAAACTCATACAATTGGTAATGAAAAACAAAGCTATTGAAAGTTTATTAAGAAAATAATGAATCCGGAATATGACATATATGAAGAAATAGACCGCTACCTCAACGGCGAATTGAGTGAAGGAGAATTGTTACAGTTCAATGAAAAATTGTCGGCCAATCCTGAATTTAAATCCCTTGTAGAAGCTCAGAAAACAGCCAATGAGGTCGTTTTCTATCAGCAGATGAGCAAACTGAAAGAGCGAATAAGCAACGACCTGAATAAGGATAACAATAGTTTGCCTTGGGGAAAGATCATTCTTTTCTCCGCGCTGGTAGTCTCTGCTACGGTTTACACTTATATCAATTACAATCAGTCCGATTCCACAGAAATAAATGGGTCTGGCATTCCGGCTACCCAATCACAAAATAGTAAAGAGCAAATCAATACATCAATCGATCAACCTGTTGCAGATAAGCATTCCAAAGTAGCTGCCCCAGCAATAAACGAAGCTGCACAACATGATCAGAATTCTATTTCAAAAGATTCAACGAAAGAACAGGTCGCTGCTGTAACCGTAGCCCCACAAACTAAAGATGCAGCGCTGATCGGCACAGATAAAGAAGTGAAAGTAAAAGAAACAATCCCTGTTTCGGATCAGGCTATTAAGATAAGCTGCGAAAACATTCACATCACGGCAGAGATAAGGATAGATTATAGTTTTGGCAACGATGGTGAGGCAACCGTTATCATCGATCCATTATCGATCAGAGGAGGCGCAGCCCCTTATTCTTATGCACTGGACCAGTCGGACTTCGACAAGGACAATCGATTTAGAGGAATCAAAGACGGAACCTACCATGTCCGGATCAAAGATCATAACAATTGTATCTCCGAAGTAAAGAAAGAAGTAATTGTCAAAACGCCCCGCAAAGAAATTGACGAAGCATTCGTACCTTCACAGGGTGAACACTGGAAGTTTCCGGTAAAAGATAACGCCAATGCCGACATTACCATCATCAATAAAGTTGGATCTATCGTTTTCACTACTACTATTTCTAACGGCTATCCGAATGAATGGGACGGAAGAAGCAATACAGGAGCAGAATTAGAGACCGGTAATTATTATTTTGTGATCAAATACGCGGCTAATGAAATCGTTAAAGGGCATATCAGCATCGTAAGATAACATGAAAAGGAATTACTCATATATCATCATCGCGTTATTACTTATCATAAGTAGTGAGGTGGCTATGGCTCAGTTTGCCATTCCTGACAGTAATTTCAGAAAATTCTTATCGAATAAATTCCCTTCGGTCATAAACCCTGATAAAACCCTGAATATTGCTGCGGCAAACTCCGTGACTGGTCCTTTCCAATGCTATCATCAAAACATCACTGACCTTAGCGGCATACAGTATTTTAGAAGCATTTCTTCATTGGAGGTAAAATACAATCCTGGTTTACATACGATTCCCAATATCAGTGCACTTTCCAACATCACTATCCTGGGCCTGGATTCGAATGCTCTTACTTCCTTGCCTGATTTATCAGCGCTGGTTAATCTTCAGATACTCTCTTTCCATCATAATCAGATTTCTGTAGTACCTGCTATCACAAACCTTACACAACTCAATATAATTATTGCATACAACAATAACCTGACGACATTGCCAGACTTATCAACGCTTGTTAATCTGCAGCAGCTATTATGTTCTGACAATCCGTTGACCAGTCTGCCGAGTTTTTCTAATCTGACAAATCTCAATTTTCTCTTATGTCAAAGGACATCTATATCTGCTATTCCAGATCTAAGCAATTGTACAATGCTACAATACCTGATATGTACCAATAACCAGGTTAGCACTTTGCCAGATTTGACACATTGCCCTTTGCTTCAGGAGCTAAAAGTATTCAGCTGTAAACTGAATACTTTTCCTGATCTTAGTGCTTACACGCACCTGACTTCTGTCATGGCAAATAATAACGAACTTTCTTTCAAAGACATCATACCCTCATCCGCTCATTCTTCATTTGCAAGTATATTTTTGTTTAACGGTCAGAGACCGGGAATAACCAATACTCAAAATGCCAGTAATTTCTCGGCTGCTGAAATCGATCTGAACTTTGATAACGGGGTTAGCGGTAATATTTACAATTGGTACAAAGACGGTGTTTTTCTTACCAGCACGACAATCAACAAATTGACTATTCCTTCCGTTGGTTATGCAGATGAAGGGGTTTATACTTGCCAGATCACAAACACCGGGCCTGCATTGTCCGGTATCACATTAATATCTAAAAACATTACACTGAAAGTATCTCCATGCATCATCTCCAACAATATAAACTATACGATCGGAAATTTAGCATGTACTTATCCAATCACAATTAACCTGGATGAGTCTTCTTTTACGGCAGGCACTTTTCCTTTTTCATATAAAGTAGCGAATTCAAAAGATACACTTCGCTTTAACACAAATACATTCTCTTTATCTAAAGAAGGAATTTTCGATTTGATTGTAAAAGACGCAACAGGTTGTGAAGTAATCTTTAAATCCAAATTGGTTGTTCCGAGAAATGAACAATGCGATGCCGTATTTTATCCGAATGGAGATGGTATAGCAGATACCTATTACATTGAAAATACAGGTCATGCACTAATTTATAACAGATCGGGTGAGATCGTTAAAGAACTTGATGTTCCTGACAGCTGGGATGGCACCGACAAAAAAAGACAAGATGCTCCAAGCGGACTTTATGTAATCGTAATAAACAAAGACACTAAAATTAAAGTAACCTTGCTGAGGTAATATCTTTTCAAAAAGCTTGCGGTATTATTAAAAGCGATGTTTTGTAAGAGAAACGTAAGCTTGAAATAAAGTTATTCGATGTGACAGACAAACTTCTTTCTCCTTAATCGTAAATTATATTATATAGTCCCTTTTTTAAAAATCGCATCCCTTGAAAAAGTGGATTCCTGGTTTATTATCGAACCAATTTGTTGAGGATTTACAATCATTATGTAATTAAAATGCCTAATATCAGTGGTTCAATATTTTTAAAGACCCCTGTTTTTTATAGATAATTCACTAGGCCGAAATAACATTCTGAGAATATTTCTGTTTAATTTCTTACTTTTGAAATTATTAACGCATGAATAGTCGCCCTACATATTATAGAATATTAGCACTCCTGCTGCTTGCTATCTATTTTTGGGGATCATTTAGAGTAATTCAGCCATATTTAGAATATAAGGTTAACTATGAATACATTTCAACAGTTCTTTGTATAAACAAGGAGAAACCTCAGATGAACTGTAATGGTAAATGTCATCTTTTAAAAGAACTAAAGAAAGCTGCTGAAGAGGAATCCCAAAAACAAGAAAGCATTAAATTAATTGAATCGGAAATTATACCGTCCTCCCAGGTACATATATCTTTCAATAACGAAAGTATTATAATAATTTCAACTTTTCCCAGATATGAAGATGAGTTGCTATCAGCAAAGCCTCTGAATATAACTCCTCCGCCCCGAAACTAATATAGTTTCCCTCGGCAGACTATTCTGCTTTAATCTTATTTATTATTAATCATTTAGCAAACTCGTTGCTTTTCTGCATTTATCAAGTGCAGTCTAATCAGTTGGGTTGACTGATACTATTTACTATATGAAAACACCAAGAATCTTTTTAATTTTTACTGCAATAGGAATATCCGCCTTGTCATGTAAAAAGTCCGTAGAGCCTCCGCAACCGGAGCCTGCAAAAGGAACACTGAATTTCCATCTCCATACTTATTTAGGCATTGAGGAAGTTGATGCTTATAACATTGTCTATACAATGCTTGACGGAAGACAAGTTTCTTTGAGTCTTGCAGAATTATATTTATCAGGGATTGAACTTATAAAAGCAGATGGCTCAATCTATCCAATCAATGACACGATAATTTTTAAGACACGGGAAATAGAAACTTACGTTGTCGCCAAGGTTCCACCCGGCAATTATAAATCTGTCAGATTCAAAGTAGGTCTTAACCCTGCTACTAATTTAAAAACACCTTCTTCCTCTGCCTCAGATGTTCTTAACAAACCCGAAATGTGGTTCGGTGCAACAACTCAACCCGATGGGTATGTCTTTTTAAACCTGCAAGGAAAAATTGATACCAGTGCAGCTGCAAATTTATCCGCATCTCAAATGACTCCATTTACTTATAAAATTGGAACAAACGCCAATTATAAACAGGTCAATATGCCTGATCAAACTTTTGCAGTATTGAGCAATCAAACTCAATTCGTTCATTTGATCATTGACTATTATCAATTATTCAATGGGGTTCAGCTGAACAACAGCACAAACATTACAATAACTAACTCAGCCGATAACAGTACAACTCTGGCTACAAAGATTGTCAATAATATACCTTCAATGTTCAGTTATGAATAATATTCGAAATTTTTAATTAAAGAAACAACATGAAAACATATATACAAACTTTTCAAAAAAAATCATTCCTTGTCTTATTACTAGTATTATTATCTACTCCATTAGCTTTTGCTCACTGGACAAGTAAGGGGCCTTTTACCGGAGGTTCAATAACATGTTTTACAATAGCTGATACCTTTTTGTTCGTTGGCTCCTCAAACGGAGGAGTATACTGGAGTAAAAACAAAGCTCTTACCACCTGGGATAAGGCAAATTATACAGGTCTTACCTCCGGTCGGATAAATGCTCTCACTTCCATAGGACTTATGTCTTCAGCATCCGGAATGAAAGTGATTGCAGGAACGGCAGACGCAGGTGTATTTGTATCCAGAAATAAAGGGACTTCCTGGGTTGCTTCCAATAGCGGTCTTACAAATACAAATATTACTGCTTTGATCAATATGGGCCAATATATTTTTGCAGGAACCAATGGAGGTGGCATTTTTGTAAGTTCTGATTCTGCCCAAACCTGGACAGCGGTAAATATAGGTGTCACTAATATAATCACTTCTTTTGCAACAGATGGAACGACCCTCGTTGCCGGGACAAATGGCGGAGGAGTATTCATAAGCGCGAATAATGGTGCATCGTGGACTGCGGTAAATTCAGGCTTGGCAAATCTCGTCGTTAACGCACTTACTGTTTCGAATTCAACTATTTTCGCCGGAACCGGTTCAGGAATATTTATAGCTAATATCGGTTCTCCTTCATGGAGCCCGGTGAATACCGGATTAGCAAACACAGTAGTGAATGGATTTACAAGCAATGCAGGACTGGTATATGCCGCCACCAACGATGGTATATATACCAGTCCTGATGCGAGCGTATCTTGGACAGCCACCAATACCGGATTAGCTGATACTGTTACTTCCGTATGTACTTTTAATAATAAGCTTTACGCAGGAAGCAAAAACGATGGTATTTTCAGAAGCAGTTCTCTTTCTCCGATAAGCTGGTCAATGTTCAATACCGGTTTTAATAACTTACAGGCATACACCGTTTACAATTCAGGCTTACTTGTTATTGTGGCAACAAACAAAGGACTTTATGTAAGCCGTGATCTTGCTGCTTCTTATAAAGCTTCCAATACAGGCCTGACCGACAGTTTAAATGTCACTTGTCTGACATTTGCTGGCTCCAGACTCTATGTAGGGACTAAGAATGGTGGTATATTCGTAAGTTCGGATACAGGCAAAACCTGGGCGACCGCTAATGTTGGATTGCCAATTGTAAACGTGAAAAAGATAGTTGCCACATATACAAACCTACTTGTGGCAGGAACAAATGGGGCCGTTTACTCCACTCATTTATCTGCTATCAACTGGTTCACAACTGCAAATCTGCCATTATCACTAGATGTTACTTCTCTTGCTACAGATGGCAGTGATGTTTTTTTAGGAACCAATGGCAATGGAATATTGGTCAGCACAGATGATTCAACCTGGGTAAGTTTTAATACCGGTCTTACAAATCTCAATGTTACCAGCATTGCGATAAGAGGAGGAAATATTTTTGCAGGAACAAATGGGGGCGGCGTATTCAGGAGATCCATTTTTAACTCTACATGGGCAGCGGTGAATAGCGGTTTGCCTACTTTGAATATTCTGTCACTATGTGCCTCAGGTCAATTTATTGTAGCAGGATACAAAGGTGGAGTATATGAAAGCACAAGTGATGGTTATGAATGGAAAGCACCGAATGTATTATTATATATTCCTTCATACGCGGATGTTCATACTATTTCATTTACCCCATCAAGTACACGAGTATTTGTAGCAACACCATTTAATACAATCTATTCGAATGCAATTAGCGAATTGCCCGCTACAGCAGTTGAACCTTCTTCAACTGTTTCGAGCCTAGTTAAAGGAACAGACATTGGTGGATTTAATATTAGTCCAAACCCCAACAATGGGAGTTTCAAACTTGACCTGAATGGGATACGAGGTGAGGTGAGAGAAGTTACGATCTTTAATTCTGCCGGTCAGATTATAAGACATTTTTCTACCGAAAAGGATCAACTACTACATATGGACTTTCCAAAGGGAGTTTACTTTATACACATTGTAACCGACAAGGGAATTCTTAGCGAGAAGATTCTTATTGAGTAGGGTTTCAATGAATTATTATAAGATCATTTTTTCTTAAATGTAATCGAACCAAAAAAGCCACAGATTTAAAAAATCTGTGGCTTTTTGCTATGTGTGGAGAATACCGGAATCGAACCGGTGACCTCTTGCATGCCATGCAAGCGCTCTAGCCAGCTGAGCTAATCCCCCATGAGATTTCAAATATATCTAAATAAATAAACTATTAAAAGGATATGCTATGTCAAGCTGCATTTGAATATTCCTTTATTAACGCCTCGATGTATTTTCTACTCTTTTTTTCTTAATCTCTTAATCTCTTTTTAAAGCAGATGTTTTATTCTGATGTGTTTCTATGTAAACTATTATCCATGGAATCCCTGATTTAGTAGATTTTGTTACTCCATCGTTGTGAAGTTTTAGTCTTAATTGCGGATTTTGACTGGAGCCTGTATAATATTTATTGGATGAAATAGAAAAAATAACATAGGTAAAATGTACCATTACAAATAAATATTAAGAGGAAGAGTGGTGGTACTTCAAATAAATCCAAGGATAATCAGACCTTGACCTCTTGTCCCGCAAATACGAGAAAAGCGCTCTAGCCAGCTGAGCTACGTCCCCCATGAGATTTCAAATATATCTAAATATATAATCTTTAAAAAGACTTATATTATTCTAACCGCTTTTAAAAAAAGAGGTTTATAATATGCAGAAAGAAGATCAGCTTCGATAACTCCTTTATGGCTGGAGGCGTGTATGAATTTAATATGATCTTTGCCAACTTCGGTTACCAGACCTACATGAGTGATTTTAGAATGCCCTTTCTGGTCAGTAAAGAATAGCAGGTCGCCTTTGTGCAGTTCATTGATTTTTACCGGATGTCCGCACTCACTCTGGGCTCCCGCTGTCCTGGGAAGCTCTTTATTAACACTTTTATAACAAGTATATATCAGCCCCGAACAATCTATTCCTGAACGGCTGCAGCCACCATATTGATATTTTGTACCAATATATGTTCGTGCAGTTGTAATTACCGTGCTGACCTTTTTTGATTCTTTAACGATCTTATTTTGATTGTCGCTGTTATTTTCAGGTTGCTGAAGATTGGCTTGTTGGGTTTTGCAGGAAGTTAATAACAGCGAAGCCACTGCTAACATTATTATCAAAAGAGATTTCGTACTTTTGAAGAAATAAGCCATAGACCTTTGGGGTTTAGCAAATTTATAAAAAAATAACGAACAATGAGCAAGATGGGTACAGCCATGCAAATTTTTGACGATCTGAAAAAGATCGTCGGAGAAAATTATGCATTCGCGGATCAAGAAACTTTGTACGATTATTCGCACGATGAAACCGAAGATCTTTCATTTCTGCCAGATATAGTTGTTAAACCCGATACTCCTGAGCAGATCAGCGTTATCTTGAAATTATGCAATGAGCACAAAATTCCTGTTACCCCGCGGGGCGCAGGAACGGGGCTCAGCGGCGGTGCTTTGCCCGTTCACAAAGGAGTGGTCATTTCGATGGAAAGATTCAATCGCATTCTGAAAATCGACGAAAGAAATTTTCAGGCCACGGTTGAATCAGGTGTTATCACGCAGGTTTTTCAGGAAGCAGTAATTGCCAAAGGCTTATATTATCCGCCTGATCCTTCAAGCCGTGGCAGCTCTTTCCTCGGCGGCAACCTGGCTGAATCTTCCGGTGGCCCAAAGGCAGTAAAATATGGGGTTACCAAAGATTATGTGCTGAACCTGGAAGTAGTACTGCCTACAGGCGAAATAATCTGGACGGGCGCGAATGTCCTGAAAAATGCCACGGGCTATAATCTTACCCAATTAATGGTCGGTAGCGAGGGAACTTTAGGAATTATCACAAAAATAGTTTTCAGGCTGCTCCCTTTTCCACCACATGATATAGTCATGCTCGTTCCTTTTCGTTTGGCGGAGCAGGCTTGCGAGGCGGTTAATACAATTCTTTTAGGTGGCGTAAGGCCATCCGCGCTGGAGTTTATGGAAAGGGATGCTATTGAATGGAGTGCACGTTACCTCAACATAAAAATTAATATTCCTGATGATATAAATGCACACCTGCTGGTGGAAGTTGATGGTAATGATATGGATGTGTTGTTTAAAGACATTGAAAGAATTTATGAGTTGATAGCGCAATACGACATCGGAGAACCTTTAGTGGGTGACAATGCTCAGCAGAAGGAGGATCTCTGGAAGCTGAGAAGAAATGTTGGGCACGCCGTCAAATCAAATTCCATTTATAAAGAGGAAGACACAGTCGTACCAAGAGCAGAATTGCCTGTTCTGCTTAAGGGAGTAAAAAAGATCGGCGACAAATATGGGTTTAAATCAGTTTGTTATGGACATGCAGGGGATGGTAATTTGCATATCAATATTGTTAAAGGAAATATGTCTAAGGAGGACTGGGATAAAAAGGTAACTGAAGGGATTAAAGAAATATTCGGATTATGTGTTTCTCTGGGCGGTACTATTTCCGGCGAGCATGGAATAGGTTATGTGCAAAGGCCTTATATAAATATTGCACTGGCCGAAAAATCAATAGAACTGATGCGGGGTATTAAAAAAACTTTTGATCCGAACAACATTCTTAATCCGGGAAAAATTTTTTGATGCGCTCCTTTTTTAGCCCACCACTTAAGTGGTGGGCTAAAAAAGGAATCGAAGCTTATAAAATCAGAACAAAAAATATTTCTCTTTTTTTCACTTTAAGCTTTAAGCTTTAAACATAAAAGCTTAATTTCAATCCATGTGCGGCATTACGGGAATATTCGCGTTTAATCAGATAGGTGCTTTTTACATGATAAACCTTGGAAAGTCTGTCGATAAACTTTCCAGGAGAGGGCCTGATGGCCGGGGTTCGTATATTGAAGACTTTCTTGCTTTAGGCCATCGTCGTTTATCCATCATGGATACAAGCGTTCATGGCGCTCAACCGATGAAAGATGAGTCAGAGCGATATGTAATTATTTTCAATGGTGAGATTTTTAATTTCAAAGACCTCAAAAAAAATCTTGAAGATAAAGGTGTAAGCTTTACCTCAGCCTGCGATACCGAAGTTCTGCTGAAGCTTTATATTCTTGAAGGCAAAAGTTGTCTTCAAAAACTCATAGGATTTTTCGCTTTCGCTATCTACGATAAGCAACGTAAAGAACTCCTCATTGCCCGGGACAGAATGGGCATCAAGCCTCTCCTCTATTATTATGATGAGGATAAATTCGTCTTCGCTTCAGAAATGAAATCACTGCTGGCATATAATATTCCCAGGGAAATAGATTATACCTCTCTCTATCAATATCTGCAGCTAAATTATACAGCAGGCCCGGCTTCCATGATCAAAAATGTCAGAAAGCTAAAGCCGGGAAATTATATGCTGATCAAAGGAGCGA
>DATMOV010000246.1:0-4419 GCA_035568055.1 Cytophagaceae bacterium | reverse complement strand
TTAGTTTCCTTTCTGATTGTTCTTATGCCAACCTTGCCGCTTTCGCATTCAGCTTTCACTAATTTTACAAGAGACTTTCTTCTTTCTTCTGTAAGAGGAGGTATGCTGATACGTACGAATTCTGAATCATTCTGCGGGTTAAATCCCAGGTTCGCGTCACGGATAGCTTTTTCAATATCAGGGATTAATTTTTTCTCGAAAGGCTTCACTGCGAGGCTTCTTGCATCGGTGCTGGTAATTGAGCTCACCTGCTCAAGAGGAGTAGGAACTCCATAATATTCAACGATGATCCCATGAAGCATATTTGGCATAGCTTTGCCAGCCCTGATTTTAAATAGCTCGGATTCGGTATGCTTTAAAGTTTTAAGCATTGAATCTTTAGCATCATCCAAATACATGTCAATTTCTTCCATATGTCTTAAAAATATTTTTATTTCAGTGATTAGAATTTAATATCAGCCATTTACTGTTACCAGTGTACCAATATCTTCGCCTTCTATAATCTTCGCCAGGTTACCATCTTTATTCATATCGAATACAATGATCGGCAGTCCGTTTTCCTTACACAGTGTGAAGGCGGTCATATCCATGATCTGTAAACCTTTCTCATAGACTTCAGTAAAAGAGATTTTTGAGTACCTGGTAGCTGTAGGGTCTTTCTCCGGATCGGAAGTATAGATGCCATCAACCCGGGTTCCTTTAAGCACTGCGTCAGCTTCTATTTCGATGGCACGTAAACTTGCCGCGGAATCTGTAGTAAAGTATGGGTTTCCTGTGCCTGCGCCAAAAATAACGATCCGGCCTTTTTCAAGATGCCGGATCGCCCTTCTTCTGATAAATGGCTCACAAACCTGCTCGATCTTAATGCCTGAAAGCAACCTGGTGAACATACCGTTCTTTTCAAGGGCGCTTTGCAATGCCATACCATTGATCACAGTAGCAAGCATGCCCATATAGTCTCCCTGTACTCTGTCGATGCCAGTATTGCCGGCTTCCATGCCTCTATAGATATTTCCACCACCTATAACTATTGCTACCTGTACTCCCTTCTCCGCTACCAGCTTAATTTCTTTTGCATATTGGCTTAATATATCAGGGTCCATGCCGTAACTTTTTTTGCCCAGCAAAGCTTCGCCACTAAGTTTAAGAAGTATTCTTTTATATTTCATTGGAGGTGTTTTCAAATCTGACAAATATAATAAATTATAAGTGTTTTAAAAGCTAAAACTGGATAAGGGTCTGGTTTTTTTCAACGCTGTCGCCCTTTTTTATTTTTATGGATTTAATGGTTCCATCGCCGGGAGATTTTATTACGTTTTCCATCTTCATCGCTTCGAGTATAAGCAACGTGTCACCGGTTTTAACACTGTCGCCTTCTTTCATCTTTACTTCCAGTATCAGCCCGGGCATGGGTGCCTTTATTTCATTTATTTTGGAGGCAGCAGTTTCGTTGATCCCAAGTTTTTCAAGCAACGCATCAAACTTATCTTTGATCTTTAACTCAACTTTCCGTCCATTCACTCTCAGCGTTAATATCTTGCTTGAAAAGTCTGCCTCTATTATTTCCAGGCAATACGATCTGTCATCGTGAATCGCATGAAAGTTTCCATTGTCAATTTTTGAGATACTCCATTCATATAGCTTATTATTAAGATAAATTTTACCATTATCTTCTTTGTACTCTATAGATTTATCTTTGTTGGCAATTATTTTTAACATTGTATCGAGATTACTCTTAAAGCTACGAATTAGTTTAAAATTAAGTTTATTTAAAGATTATTCAAATCTTCCCAATATGCGCCTAAATTCTTTTCCAACATTATTACTTGTTTTATGGATGTTTGTTCTCTCATGTAAAACAAAACAGAAAACAACTTCCTCCGGCAATACCAAACAAGCAGTAAAAAAAGATGACAAAAAAAATCAGCAACCTACCAATAAAGGCACTTACCAGCCCTCAAAAACTTTAAAGAATGATCTGTTGCATACCAGGCTGGAAGTTAGCTTTGATTGGAAAAATCAATATTTAAATGGTACCGCTATCTTAATCTTCAAACCTTATTTTTATCCACAGAATATATTGGAGCTGGATGCAAAAGGAATGGATATTCATAGCATAGATCTGATCAGTCCCCAAAACCAGTCTTTAAAGTATACTTATGACAAAAAGAAAATTTTTATATCGCTTGATAAGACTTATCAGAGGAAAGACAGCTTTACAATACAGATAAAATATACAGCTAAGCCTAACGAACTTCCAATTGGCGGAAGCGAAGCGATTACTTCAGATAAGGGCTTATATTTTATAAATCCAGACGGCAAAGAACCTAACAAACCCCGGCAGATCTGGACCCAGGGAGAAACTGAATCGAGCTCATGCTGGTTCCCCACTATTGATAGCCCGAACGAAAGGACAACTCAGGAAATGTATATTACTGTCGATACAAATTTTGTAGTGCTGTCAAATGGTGAATTTATTTATTCTCAAAAAAATGTGGGAGGGACAAAAACTGAACACTGGAAACAGGAGTTGCCCCATGCACCTTATCTTTTTATGATGGTAGTTGGCGAATTTGAAATTTACAAGGATCACTGGCGCGATATGGAAGTTAATTATTATGTCGAACCCAAATTTGCTCCTTATGCCAAAAATATTTTCGGAAATACTCCCGAGATGATAGAGTTCTTTTCTAATAAGCTCGGTTATAAATATCCTTGGGCTAAATATTCTGAAATTGTTGTAAGAGATTATGTTTCCGGAGCAATGGAAAATACCAGCGCTACCATTTTTTATGAAGCCCTCCAGGTGGACGACAGATCGCTGCTGGATGAGAATTGGGATTTTATTATCGCACACGAATTATTTCACCACTGGTTTGGTGACCTGGTAACTTGCGAATCCTGGTCCAATCTTCCATTGAATGAATCTTTCGCAAATTATTCAGAATACTTATGGGCCGAGAACAAATATGGAATCGATGAAGCTGAACTGCACAGAGAAAAAGAGCTGTTGGAATATTTTGATGAAGCTAAACGTAAGCAAGAACCACTAATAAGATATAAGTACCTTGACAAAGAAGATATGTTCGATAGGCACTCTTATAATAAAGGAGGCTGCATTCTGCATATGTTGAGGAAATATGTCGGAGACGAAGCATTTTTTGAATCATTAAAGCTATACCTGCATAGAAATAAATTTACTTCAGTCGAAGTACATGACCTGCGACTCGCTTTTGAAGATGTCACAGGAGAAGATCTTAATTGGTTCTTTAACCAATGGTTTCTTTCTCCGGGGCATCCTGAGCTTAGGGTTTCACATACTTATAGTAATGGCTTACTGAGAGTGCATGTAGACCAGCTTCAGGATAGCACACGCTCACCTACATACAGATTGCCATTAGGAATAGATATCTGGGTGAATGGAATTAAAACCAGCCAGAATATTACAATAAATAAAGCATCCCAGGATTTTGATTTTCCTATGTTGGCTCAACCCCAGCTCGTTTATTTTGACAATGATCCTCAACTTGTAGGAATAGTCTATCATGAACAAAGCATCGAAGAATTATTATTTCAATTTAATAATAGTGAATTGTATTCCGCAAAAAGGTCGGCTTTTGATCAGATATTTTCTTTAAAGGAAAAAGAAACCGGCAATACTGATATGAAGTTTAATAATCCTGTAATAAGAGAGATCTTTCAGAAAGCTTTAACTGATAAATTCTGGGCAATAAGGGAACTGGCCCTGGATCAATTCACCAAATATTTTATTCCGGAAATCGCCACATACATTAAGTATGTGCAGAATATCGCCGAATCTGATCCAAAACCACCGGTAAGAGCAAGAGCCATTCAGTTCCTATCCTCCTATTCCAATGCCGAAAACATAGAAATTTATAAGAAGGCAATGAATGAAAAACCATATTCAGTATTAGGGGCGGGGCTTTCGGCATACCTTAAGAGTGGCGACAAATCCTACCCGGTAAATTTTGCTGAATATGAAGTTATGGATAATATCAATATTACCATACCGCTTGCCGAGTATTATACTAAGGTGAAAGATAAAACCAAATACAATTGGTTTGAAAACAAGATAAAAACCGGCAATGACAGAGAACTGTACACTTTATTACATTATTTTGGACAATACGTGATGCTTCTCGATAACGGAGATAAAGCCAAAGGGAAGGAAATCTTGAAAGACATTTCGGTAAATAATAAATATGAGGTGATTAAATCCCTCGCCTCTTATTACCTGGAGAAGTTGTAGAAATCTAATTCTTGACCTCTTTCAATATAATTTCTAGGTAAAAATTTGAATAAACGAAAAAAGCCCTTATTTTTGCAGTTCCTTAAAAAACGAGGGGGTTTTTGGAAACAATTCTGAAAGACTTTTTTTAAGGATTAGTTCACTCAAGT
>DATMOV010000245.1:0-4066 GCA_035568055.1 Cytophagaceae bacterium | reverse complement strand
CGATATTTGTAAGCTTGCTGTATATTGGAGCTGTAAAGAAGTTGTTTATAAATTCCATGCTCAACGCAAACTGAGCTTTAAGGAAAATATATTCATAGAGCCATTTACCTTTTCTGAGCAGGGGGAATGTATGGCAGGACTAAAACTAAAAGGCATCCAGACACGTTTTAAAATAAAATACCGGCAGTTCGGAAATTATATTATCGCATATACCTATGAAAATTAATTTTCTTTGGCCCGCAATTTTCCTCTTCTCTTTTATTGGTGTGACACCACCCTATAAGATAGGAGACAAGATCAACAACTTCACTTTATATAATGCTGCGGATGATACGCGGATTTCTTTGAATGACTTTGTAGCCAGCAGGGGAGTCGTATTGGTTTTCACCAGCAACGACTGTCCTTATGCAAAACTCTATGAAAAACGATTGCTGGAGATCCAGAATGAATATAATGCCAAAGAGATCAAATTTCTTTTTATTAACCCTAATAATCCGCAAACCAGTCCTGCTGATAATAAAACCGTCATGAAGAAAAAAGCTTATCCCTTCCCTTACCTGATCGATAGCAGCCAGGAAGTGGCAAATATTTTCGAAGCCTCCAAAACTCCTGAAGTATTTGTATTAAAAAATATCAATGGAAGTTTTATGTTGAAATATAAAGGAGCCATCGATGATAATCCCCAGGCAGAAAGCGACGTTTCAAGATTTTATTTAAAAGATGCGTTGAATGCAATTGTATCTAACGGTAGCATCAAGGTAAATGATTTTAGGGCTATAGGGTGCATGATACAGAGGTAAGCCTTCCTGGGTAATAATTAAGTATAAATGAAAGAAGAGGGTACTTTTGTCCTTAAATGCAAAAGCATCCGCTTAAAACGGATGCTTTTTTATAATTCTTGTAAATCTAGCTTATTTAGCGGGCTTCAGCGGCTGTAACGTATACGAAAGACCTTTCTTTTCTGCCTTTTTTAAAGTTGACGGTACCATCAATCAAAGCAAACAGTGTATGGTCTTTGCCCATGCCGACATTTTCGCCCGGATTATGAACTGTTCCTCTTTGTCTTACAATAATGCTTCCAGCCTTAATGGCCTGTCCGCCGAAAATTTTGATACCTAATCTTTTGCTATGGGATTCTCTTCCGTTCCTTGAACTACCCGCTCCTTTTTTGTGTGCCATTGTTACTTAGTGATTTTCTCTATTAAAACTTTGGTTAGATATTGTCTGTGGCCATTGCTCTTTTGATAGCCCTTTCTTCTTTTCTTATGGAAAACGATCACTTTGTCATCTTTTAAATGAGAAAGGATCTTAGCGCTTACTTTAGCGCCTTTTACCAATGGGGTTCCAACTTCGATCTTGTCATCTCCACCAATTAAAAGCACATCAAGCTCTATGCTTGAGCCTTCTTTGCCTTCAAGCCTGTTGGTATAGATAAACTGATCTTTTTCGGCTTTGTATTGTTTCCCACCTATGTTAACGATTGCGTACATGATCTTTATTGGTTATATTCTAAAAAACGGACTGCAAATCTAATAAAGACTGATTAAAAAAACAAATATTGCCCTGGGTTAATTCTGTGGATAAAATTCCGGCCACTTTTCAAACTGCGTATTTCTGGCAAAAACTTAAAAGACTTTCTTTAAATGATATAGTATAAAATGCTTATATATAGCCTATTGTTATATAATTAATACCGGGGTGATCCTATTGAAATGTGGACAAATCCAGCTTTGAGAATTTTTACCTTTAATTCATATTTGTATCCTGATTGTTTTCATAATATTATCATGGTGTTATGTTTAGAATCAACATGTAACCAAATCAAGATTATTTTGGAGTAAATACATGTAATAATTTGAATAGTATTTGAATATTTCTTGTTATATTTATCGAACTAAACGGTGGCCTCTAATGAATGAAATTGAACCAATTTTAAAAGAAAACAAAAACCGTTTCGTCCTCTTCCCTATACAGCATAATGACATCTGGCAAATGTACAAGAAGGAAGAGGCCAGTTTCTGGACCGCCGAAGAAATAGACCTTAGCCAGGACCTCGTAGACTGGGAAAAACTCAATGACGGCGAAAGGCATTTCGTTTCACACATTCTTGCCTTCTTTGCTGCCAGCGATGGCATCGTCAACGAAAACCTGGCCCAGAATTTCCTGGAAGAAGTTCAATACCCCGAAGCTAAATGCTTCTATGGATTCCAGATCATGATGGAGAATATCCACTCAGAAACTTATTCCCTGCTCATCGATACGTATGTAAAGGACCCTAAAGAGAAGCACAAGCTTTTCAACGCCCTTGAAACTATACCTTGCGTCGGAAAAAAGGGAGAGTGGGCACTTAGATGGATCAGCAATGGTTCCTTCATAGAAAGACTTGTAGCATTTGCCGTCATCGAAGGGATTTTCTTCTCCGGCAGTTTCTGCTCTATATTCTGGCTTAAGAAAAGAGGCATGATGCCCGGATTAACTTTCTCCAACGAACTTATCTCCCGTGACGAAGGATTGCACTGCGATTTCGCATGTCTCCTTTATACCAAACACATTAAGAATAAATTAAGTGAAGCGGCAGTTCACGGACTAATTTCCGACGCGGTGAAAATTGAGCAGGAATTTATCATTGATGCCTTGCCAGTCGACCTGATCGGTATGAACTCCAAGCTCATGGGACAATACATAGAATTTGTTGCCGACAGATTACTCGTAGCCCTTGGATATGCCAAGATCTACAATGCGACTAACCCTTTTGACTTCATGGAAATGATCTCGCTGCAAGGCAAGACCAACTTCTTTGAAAAACGTGTAGCTGAATACCAGAAAGCTGGTGTGATGGGCGGAACAGAAAAAGGAGATGGCCACAAATTTAGTATGAACGAAGACTTTTAAACCCTATCCATCTATATAAACTATGCTAGTAATAAAAAGAGACGGCAGGCGCGAGTCTGTAAAATTCGACAAGATCACGGCACGTGTGGAGAAACTCTGCTACGGCCTGGAGCCTCAGTTTGTTGACCCGATCGATGTAGCTAAAAAAGTGATCGACGGATTATACGATGGCGTTACAACCATTGAACTTGACAACCTGGCGGCCGAAACAGCCGCATCCCTTACTGTAAAGCACCCTGACTATGCTTTGCTGGCAGCCAGGATCGCTATCTCAAATTTACATAAGGTTACAAGCAAGTCTTTTTCAAATACCATGAAAAGACTTTACACTTACCTCGACCCTAAGACAGGTGAGAACGCTTCTTTAATCTCGAAAGAGGTATATGAAGCCGTTAGAAAATATGCAGCCCTGCTTGACTCAAGCATAATCTATGACCGTGATTTTAATTACGATTACTTCGGATTTAAAACGCTGGAAAGGTCTTATCTCTTAAAGCTGGATGGAAAAGTAGTAGAGAGACCTCAGCATATGTTAATGCGTGTAGCCATCGGCATACACTATAATGATATCGATGCGGCGCTGGAAACTTATCACCTGCTTTCAGAAAAATGGTTCACTCATGCTACTCCGACTCTTTTCAACGCTGGTACACCAAAAGCTCAGCTTTCATCATGCTTCCTCCTTACTTTGAAGGAAGACAGCATCGAAGGAATTTACGATACATTAAAACAGTGCGCTAAAATTTCTCAGTCCGCCGGTGGAATAGGATTGAGCATTCACAACATTCGCGCTACTGGCTCATATATCAAGGGAACCAACGGTACCTCCAACGGTATCATCCCGATGCTAAAAGTATTCAACGATACAGCCCGTTACGTAGATCAGGGCGGTGGAAAAAGAAAAGGCGCTTTCGCGATTTATCTTGAACCATGGCATGCCGATGTATTCGAGTTTCTTGACTTAAGAAAAAATCACGGTAAGGAAGAAATGAGAGCGAGAGATTTGTTCTATGCTCTTTGGATACCAGATCTGTTCATGCAACGTGTGGAAGATAATGGCGACTGGTCATTGTTCTGTCCTAACGAAGCACCCGGACTTGCCGACTGCTACGGAAAAGATTTCGAAGCACTGTACGAAAAATACGAAAAAGAAGGAAGAGCCAGAAAAGTTGTA
>DATMOV010000244.1:0-10853 GCA_035568055.1 Cytophagaceae bacterium | reverse complement strand
ATTCGCTTTCTGAGCAAAGGCCTGAGTACAATATCCTTTATTAAAAGCCCCGATGCACAGTTCATCCCTCCCCACGAACTACAGGAGCCGGACAAAAGACTCAAAGGTTTTGCCTGGCGGGAAAAAGAAAGGCCCACTAAAGGACAAGTGGTTAGGAAGTAGTAATTGAGAATATCATAAATTGATTAACCCTTTGAATTTAATTTTGTTTCTATTAGATCTTCTTGCTTTGCTTTATCCTGCCACTTTATTGCAGCAGAAGTGATTAATATTCCTATTGTTGCATCATCTGTAAGGAATGGTTTTAACTCTTGCATGTATAATTTTAATATTCCTTTAAGAGCATTGCTGTCACGCAATTTATTTGAATGAAAAAAATGATTTAAACAGGAGAGAATCTTAAGCATATAAATTCTATTCCTGCTTATCCAGATACCTTTTGCATTTTTGTCTTTTAATTGATTCGTAGAATATATTCCATCGGTACAGATCAGAATTATATCCCCATATTGTTTGTCCTTCTGAATTTCGATAATAGAGGGAGTTTTCTCATTACCTGTATGGTCAGAAGCTGGCTGATTTTGAGTTGTTTTTGATTTTTTGGAAAATTTATATGAGTTCAATAAATGAAAGCTATTCCATGGAAACAGAAATGAATCAGGAAAAGAATTAAAATTCCCTTTGATGTGCCAGATGGCTCCATTCCCTGAGTATGCGATGACAATTTTATCATGGCTTTCCGAAACAAGTATAGCTGTCGTCCCCAAACCTTTTGCTACATTTCTTTTATTATGAAATTTCAATAGATCCGGTTTCACTTTTTTGTAGAGCTTACTCATGAAAGAATGTAAGAAACTAATATCCGGAGAGGACAGCCTTGCAATGCTTTCATGAAATGAATTTATAACGGTTTGTGGAGAGTCTTCAGAAGAGGTAAGACCGTCTGTAACAAAAATATAATTAGAGGAATCAACTTTAAATTCCCCCTTGTTATCCTTGTTCTGAGATCTGTTTGTTTCGGATGCTGTGGCTACTATGGTATAATTCATCTCTATCTTTGTAATCAGATTTTATATAAACAAAATTTATGATAAGAAAATCAATCACTTATAATCTTATGTAAATTAAATAATTATCCACTTAAAGGCAACTAATAATTTACAAAAGTAAATTACTAACATACATTATAATAGAAAGCTATCGGTATGAATTAAGGAGTTTTGTGGTATGAGTATTCATATCGGACAAAAGATTAAAGAGAGAGCTAAAGAGCTTAACATCGGCCCTACCAGGCTTGGCGAGATGATCAATTCTTCCAAGCAAAATGTTTATGGGATTTTTAAAAGAAAATCAATCGACACTGAATTGCTCAAAAAAATATCAGATGTCCTCAAAAAGGATTTCTTTGAATACTATGGTGCTCTGCCTTCTTTCCAGGAAGACAAAAACAATTATCAGAAATTAAACAATAGAAAGATTGCTGAAATAGTAAGAGAGCTTGAAAAATGTAAAAAAGAAATTGAACATCTGAAAGAGGAAATCAGCTCAAAGGAAATCCAATACCTTAAAAAGATCAATCAGCTGTTGGAAAAGAAGAAATAGGGACTATAAATAATCCGTTCTTCAAAACAAACTATCAAATTCAATTCTGCTTAAGTATTCCCTTATTTTTCTTATCTTTGCCTACTATGCTTCAGAAAAGGCTTATCGTATTTTTTTCAATGCTCTGCTTGCTGCCATTGATTTCATGCAATGAATTCAACAATGTTCAGAAAAGTGGAACGATCAATGAAAAGTATCTGGCAGCAGTGAAGTATTATGAAAAGAAGGATTATTATAAAGCGAACCTGCTGCTGGAAGAGATCTTACCCAATATTAAAGGACAAACCGGCGTAGAAAAAGGCTTGTATTATTTCGCCTATACCCATTATTATGGCAAACAATACATCATGAGTGCCTTTTATTTCAAGGAATTTTATCAGACATATCCAAGAAGCGAGTTTGCCCAGGAGAGTATGTTCATGCATGCTAAATCGTTATTCAACGATTCCCCCTCGTATGACCTTGATCAGACCAATACAGTGGATGCCATGAAGGCTATACAGACTTTTGCCAACAGATATCCTACCAGCAGTTATATGGAGGAAGTCAATAAAATGTCTGATGACCTGAGAAAAAAGCTAGAGGTAAAAGCTTATGAAAACGCGAAACTTTATTATAAACTCGGAAGTTATAATCCCATACTTTATAAATCCTCAGTCATCGCCTTTAACAACTTTCAGATCAGCTATCCTGGTTCTGAATTTAATGAAGAAGTAAGCTTTTTAAGGATTGAGGCGCAGTATAACCTGGCAAAAGGCAGTTTTGAAGTGGTATTTAAACAAGGGAATAAAGTATATTTAAAAAAGGACAGGCTGTATGAAGCTATCGGATTTTATCATAATTTTATAGACAAGTATCCTGCAAGTAAATATAAAAAGGCGGCAGACAATATGTATCAGGACTGCCAGGTACTATTAAGTAAATTAAGTTCATAATAATAAATTAAAAACTATGGCAATTGCACCATTAATCACCCGTGATGTAGAAAAATTAGCAGAAACAACAGGAAACGTTTATGAGTCTCTGGTAATTATTTCAAAAAGGTCAAGACAGATCTCAACCAAGGTAAAAGAAGAGCTTAACAACAAGCTTGCTGATTTCGCTTCTACTGTTGATAATCTGGAAGAAATTTTCGAGAACAGAGAGCAGATCGAGATCTCAAAATTCTATGAAAGAATGCCAAAACCTTCAACGCTGGCCACTGAAGAATTCATAGAAGGCAAGATCATGTTCAGAAAAGCTCAGCCTGTTGCCGAAGAGGAAAAGAAATAGTTTTCAGTGCTCCGAAACAAAAAAATATTATTAGGCATTTGTGGAAGCATCGCGGCTTATAAGGCAGCTTATTTAACAAGATCACTCATCAAAGAAGGAGCAGAGGTGCAAGTCGTCATGACCACCTCTGCTTCTGAATTTATATCCCCACTCACATTATCCACCCTTTCAAGAAGACCAGCTTTCACAGAATTTGTAAAAGACGATACAGGCCTTTGGAATAACCACGTAGATACGGCGATCTGGGCTGACGTGATGCTGATCGCTCCGGCCAGCGCCAACACTATTGGTAAGCTGGCTTACGGGCTTTGCGATAATCTGCTGAGCGCTATTTATCTTTCGGCCAGATGTCCGGTATTTATAGCTCCTGCCATGGACCTGGACATGTACAAACATGCCGGAACGCAGGCGAATCTTTCCAAACTGAGATCATTCGGCAACAGGATCATTGACGCTGAAGACGGGGAGCTTGCCAGCGGCCTTAGCGGCAAAGGCAGAATGGCAGAACCTGAAACTATCGTTCATCTGCTTAAAGTATATTTTAAAAACAGAGAAAAACTGAAAGGCAGGAAAGTGCTTGTAACCGCAGGTCCTACTTACGAGTTAATTGATCCCGTAAGATTTATTGGAAACCTTTCATCAGGAAAGATGGGTTATGAAATCGCTCAGGCTTTTGCCGATGCCGGCGCGGAAGTTACGCTGGTAAGCGGGCCCACTTTTCTGCAAGATCTTGCAGGTGTGAAAATGGTCAGGCTGAGGTCGGCTGAGGAAATGTTCGCTGCGACGAATAAGGAATTTACTTCAGCACATATCACAATACTGGCGGCGGCAGTTGCTGATTATACTCCAAAATATCCTGCGAACCAGAAGATCAAAAAGCACGATGAATCATATAATCTTGAGCTGGCAAAAACAGTAGATATCGCATTCGAGCTAGGAAAAATAAAAAGGCCTGAACAGTTATTAGTGGGCTTTGCACTGGAAACAGAAAATGAAACAGAAAATGCCAGGAAAAAACTTATTTCGAAAAATTTAGATATGATCATACTCAACTCCTTAAATGATGAAGGGGCAGGCTTTGGACATGATACCAATAAGGTCAGCATCCTTAGCAAAGACAATAAGATCAGGAATTTTGAGTTAAAAAGTAAAAGAGAAGTGGCCGCTGATATTGTCGCCACGATTATAGAAAAATTTCATGTGTAATTCACTTATCATATTTTTGTTTGTCATTATTTCCTTCCGCGCAAACGCTCAGGGTGAGATTTTCTGCACTGTGAATATTGATGTTTCACCGAATGTCCAACTTCAGACTGCTGATAAAGCTTATCTGGCAGATGCAAAAACCGCCATGACCAACCTGATGAATAACACAAAGTGGACTACAGATGTATTTACCCAGGATGAAAGAATTCGCTGCAACCTATTTCTAACTGTTACTAATATTCTTGGTCAGGGTGTATTTGAAGCTACAGCTCAAATCCAATCATCACGGCCTATATATGGTACCGCTTATGATTCTGAAGTATTAAACTTCTTCGACAAAAAATTCAATTTTCAATACAGCCAGCAGCAAATCGTCACTTTCAATGAAAATTCTTACAACTCCAACCTTACCTCTTTAATAGGCTTTTATGCGTATGTGATTATCGCACTGGACTATGAAACATTTTCCAAACTCGGCGGTCAGGCTTATATTGAGAAGGCGAGAAGCGTTGCTAATATCGCTTATGGAAATATATCAAATGAGCAGGTGGTCACTGGTATGGATGCCTGGGACCCGAATGAAGGAGGAAACAACAACAGATACTGGCTGGCAGAGAATCTTAACCACCAGCAGATGATCCCTTTCAGAGAAGGGCTTTATAGCTATCATCGCCTGGCGCTGGATAAATATCTGGAAACTCCTGATCAGTCAAGAACAGAAATAATTGGAGTACTCACTAAGATCAAAGCTGTAAACTCCATCAAACCATACTCCATTCTGGTCCGAAGCTTTTTCACTGCCAAGAGTACTGAGCTGATCAATATTTTTACGGATGGAACCACTGAAGTTAAACAAAGCGCTGTTGATCTTTTGCGTGCTGTTGATCCTTTGAATGGAGAGAAATATAGTGCTATTCTGAAATAGATATTCCTTTTATCAATCGTTTAGATTTGCAAACTAAACTTAAAAATTAAACCAGCTTCCCATAAAGATCAAACTCAGCCGCTTCAGTGATCCTGATATTAGCAAAGCCTCCAATACTTATATAGGTATCTTTTGCTTCCACTAATACTTCGTTGTCAACCTCCGGTGAATCAAATTCTGTGCGGCCAATGAAGTAGCCGCCTTCTTTTCTGTCGAAGAGCACTTTAAAAATTTTACCTTCTTTCTGCTGATTTAGCTCCAGCGATATTCCCTCCTGCAAAGCCATGATCTTATTAGCTCTTTCCTGTTTCATTTCAGCAGGAATGTCATCATTCAAAGTATGTGAGTGCGTATTTTCTTCGTGCGAATAATTAAAAACTCCCAGACGATCAAATCTCATTTTCTCAACAAAAGAATATAGCTCTTCAAAGTCCGCTTCCGTTTCTCCCGGATGTCCCGAAATTAATGTGGTACGGATGGCAATACCAGGTACTTTACCCCGGATTGTATCGATAAGATCTATGGTCCTTTGTTTAGTAATTCCACGCCTCATGATCTTTAGCATATTGGAAGAAGCATGCTGCAGCGGCATATCAAGGTATTTGCAAATATTCTTTCTTTCGTTGATTACATCCAGCGCATCCATTGGAAATTGAGACGGAAATGCATACTGTAGCCTGATCCATTCAAGCCCTTCAATATCTGATAAAATTTTGAGCAGATCAGCAAGATTTCTTTTTCCGTAAAGGTCTATCCCGTAGAATGTTAGATCCTGCGCGATGAGGATAAGCTCCCTGGTACCCTTGGCTACCAGGGATTTTGCTTCTTTTACCAATTCCTCGATGGGGCGGGAAACATGTTTGCCCCTCATCAAAGGAATAGCGCAGAATGAGCAAGGCCTGTCGCAGCCTTCAGAAATTTTAAAATACGCAAAATGACGAGGCGTAGTGATCAACCGCTCTCCTACAAGCTCATGCTTATAATCCGCTTTGAATTTTTTAAGAAGTTGTGGTAATTCATTGGTACCGAAAAAAGCATCTACCAAAGGAATTTCTTTTTCGAGATCATCTTTATAGCGGTGAGAAAGGCAGCCTGTCACATAAAGCTTGTCAATGAGTCCGCTTTCTTTAGCATCCGCGTATCTGAGAATGGTGTCAATAGATTCCTGTTTGGCATTATCAATAAAACCGCAGGTATTTATGATCACTACATTAGATTTATCATCCGATGCTTCATGAACCGCATCGATATTATTCCCTTTTAGTTGAGTAAGAATATTTTCTGAATCAACCAGATTTTTGGAACAGCCCAGCGTGACGATGTTGACCTGTGTTTTTTTATTGCCTTTGGTTTTCATGGGAATGGAAAGTTTAAAGCTTAAAACGGAAGGCTTAAAGTTTAAGGCCTGGTATTTTAAATTAAATTTTGAATTTATTCAATGGTTATCTTTTTACCTTTAGCTTTTCGCTTTAAGTACTTTTACACAATAGTTTTTCTTTATGCTTTTAGCTTTCCGCTTCAAGCTCTCTTAAACAGTGAATCCACAAATTCAACTTTATTAAATACCTGCAGATCATCTATTTTTTCTCCTACGCCTATATATTTTACCGGAATTTTAAATTCATCGGAGATACCTATGACGATGCCACCTTTGGCAGTGCCATCGAGCTTGGTGATAGCGAGCGCTGTAACATCGGTAGCTTTGGTAAATTCCCTGGCCTGAATCATGGCATTTTGACCGGTGCTGCCATCAAGCACCATCAGTACTTCGTGTGGAGCTTCCGGGATAAACTTCTGAATCACTCTTTTGATCTTGGTAAGCTCATTCATCAGGTTTACTTTGGTATGCAGGCGCCCGGCTGTATCAATGAGCACTATGTCCGCTTTCATATCTACAGCTTGCTTCACAGCATCAAAAGCAACGGAGGCGGGATCTGTATTCATGCCATGAGAAATAACCGGCACTCCTACCCTTTCACCCCAAAGTTTGAGCTGCTCAACCGCTGCCGCACGGAAAGTATCACCTGCACCCAGCACTACCTTTTTACCTGCACGATGGTATTGCGAAGCAAGTTTTCCTATAGTCGTGGTTTTACCTACTCCATTCACACCGACCACCAGGATAACATATGGAACATTTAGTGGAGGTATTGAAAAATCTTTCAAGTCCTCAGAATTATTTTCAGTGAGTAGTTTAGCTACTTCCTCTTTCAATATTCTTTCAAGTTCTGAGGTTCCTAAATATTTATCTTTGGCAACCCGCTCTTCAATTCTTTTAATGATTTTCAAAGTGGTGTCAACGCCGACATCCGAAGACACCAGAACTTCTTCCAGGTTATCAAGCACATCTTCATCCACCGTCGATTTTCCGGCTACTGCCTTTCCTAGTTTTGAAAAGAAATTTTCTTTAGTCTTTTCAAGACCTTTATCAAGGCTTTCCTTTTTCTCCGGAGAAAATAAATCAAATAATCCCATTTCGTTTTATCTACTAAAATGAACCTTAGTCATACGATGACTGATAGATCACTGGTTATTTCAATTTCCAGATGAGTCATCGGATGACTTGTAGCCTCCCGATCACACAGAGCCACCAACCTAATATAACAAAAAAGTCCCTGAAAGGGACTTTAATAAATAATTTTCAGCAGGCAGCTTATCTACTACTCTTTAAAGCTTCCTGAACCTGATCAGCAGGAACAATCTCTTCTCTAAAAGTATAAGCTCCTGTTTTTTCAGACTTTACAGCTTTGATGACTTTGGCAAATCCTTTACCGGCATCAGCTTTCTTTAGGGTCGCAACAACTTTCTTTGCCATGGTTATTTAATTTCTTTATGTAGCGTATATTTTTTAAGAACAGGATTGAATTTTTTAAGTTCAAGTCTCTCTGTCGTATTCTTTCTGTTCTTGGTGGTAATGTACCTGCTCATACCAGCTAAACCGGTAGCTTTGTGCTCTGTACACTCCATGATCACTTGAATTCTATTGCCTCTCTTTGCCATGACAATCTATTTTTTTTAATGATTATTACTTAAGATTTAATACCATGCCATCAGCCTTTGCTTTTTTCAAAACTGCGCTGATACCATTTTTATTGATCGTTCTGATCGCGGAAGTAGATACTTTTAAGGTGATCCATCTGTTTTCTTCCTGAAGGAAAAACCTTTTTGTCTGAAGGTTAGGGTAAAATTTTCTCTTCGTCTTGTTATTCGCGTGAGAAACGTTGTTTCCTACCCTTGTTCTCTTTCCTGTAATTTGACAAACTCTTGCCATAACTTTAAATTATTATTTATTAGGGTTGCAAATATCGTAAATAATAAATTAAAAGCAAAATATAATTTAGGAATTAGGAAATAGGAATGAGGATTTAGGAGGAAAAGAGCTTATTATTTGGTTACCGGCGAGCCTCTCACTCCTAATTCCTTCATCCTAATTCCTTTTTTTGTACCTTTAAGCTCTTTTTTAACAATTTAACATGATATTAACGAAAGTGACCGATTCAGAAAAAGCTATTGAGCTGGAAGACAAATATGGCGCACATAACTATCATCCATTACCTGTAGTGCTGGCCAAAGGAGAAGGTGTGTATGTCTGGGATGTAGAAGGAAAAAGATATTATGACTTTCTTTCGGCTTATAGCGCGGTTAACCAGGGGCATTGCCATCCAAAAATTATCGCTGCTTTAGTGGAGCAGGCGCATACTCTTACTTTAACTTCAAGAGCCTTCCATAATAACAAGCTTGGCGAATGCGAAAAATTCCTTTGCGAAACTTTCGGTTATGAGAAAGTTTTAATGATGAATTCAGGAGCCGAAGCCACCGAAACTGCTGTCAAACTGGCCAGAAAATGGGGTTATCAGGTAAAAGGAATTCCTTCCAATGAGGCCGTTATTGTTGTGGTTGAAAGAAATTTTCATGGACGCACCACTGGTATTATCTCTGCTTCCACCGATCCTGATTCAAGAAATAACTTTGGTCCTTTTATGCCAGGTTTTCAAATTATACCTTATGATGATGTGAAAACACTGGAAGAGGCTCTCAAGAATCCAAAAGTGGCGGGCTTTATGGTGGAGCCAATCCAAGGTGAAGCGGGCGTTTTTGTGCCAGCCGAAGGTTATCTTAAAAAAGCCCAGGAGCTTTGCACAAAATATAATGTGATCCTGATGATGGATGAAATTCAGACCGGCATCGGGAGAACAGGGAAAATGCTGGCCTCTGACCATGAAGGAGTGCATCCTGACATGCTCATATTAGGTAAAGCGCTTTCAGGAGGTACCTATCCTGTTTCGGCAGTATTTGCCAAAAATGAAATTATGCTTACCATTAAACCAGGTGAGCATGGTTCTACCTTTGGCGGAAACCCAATGGCAGCATCGGTAGCTATCGCTTCTTTACAAGTCATACTAGATGAAAAGCTGATTGAGAACGCCACAAAAATGGGCGAGCTTTTCAGAAAACGATTGAATGCATTGAAAGCAAAGAGCGGACATATCATTACCGTAAGAGGCAAAGGCTTGCTTAACGCGATCGTGATCAAAGAAACTAATGATGGTAAAACTGCCTGGGATGTTTGCCTGGCGCTGAAAGAGAATGGCTTGCTGGCAAAACCAACTCACGGCGATATCATCCGCTTTGCACCTCCATTGGTGATCAATGAAGCGCAAATCAATGAGTGCTGCGACATCATCGAAAAAACAATTTTAAACTTTTAACTGAGCATAAAGCTGAAAGCATAAAGCGTAAAGCTTTGGGTTTTCAGCTTTGAGCTTTACACTCTAATGAGAAGACCAAGAAGAAACAGAAAATCCGAAGTCATCAGGTCGATGGTGAGAGAACATGAAGTGACTGTCAGCGATCTGATATTTCCTCTTTTTGTGATTGATGGAAAAGTGACAAAGTCTGAAGTTTCTTCTATGCCTGGCATATTTCGTTTCTCGCAGGATTTTTTACTGAAAGAGATTGAGGCCTGTATGAAGCTCGGACTAAAAACTTTTGCTCTTTTCCCTAATATCAATGAAGAGCTCAAGGATAAGTATGCCAAAGAAAGTCACAATGACCTAGGCTTGTATATCCGCACTATTGAAGAAGTAAAAAGAAATTTCCCTGAAGCCTGCATCATGACCGATGTTGCGATGGACCCATATAGCTCCGATGGCCATGATGGACTTGTAAAAGATGGAAAAATCCTGAATGATGAAACGCTGATGATCCTTGGCAAGATGGCATTGACACAGGCCAGAGCCGGCGCGGATATTATCGGGCCCTCCGACATGATGGACGGACGTGTGGGATACTTGCGTGAGCTTTTGGATAATGAAGGCTTCACCGATGTATCGATCATGGCTTATACCGCAAAATACGCGAGCGCCTTTTACGGGCCATTCAGAGATGCGTTGAACTCCGCTCCCAAAGCAGGCGATAAAAAAACTTACCAGATGGACCCTGCCAACCAGGCCGAAGCTTTGATAGAAGCGGAGCTTGACATGGTGGAAGGTGCAGATTTCTTGATGGTAAAGCCAGCCTTGGCCTACCTCGATGTAATTAAATTACTCTACGATAATTTTGAGCTGCCAATAGCAGGCTACAATGTGAGTGGTGAATATTCTATGGTAAAAGCAGCCGCTGCCAAAGGCTGGATCGATGGTGACAAAGCCATGGTGGAAAGTCTTACCTGCATCAAAAGGGCCGGAGCGAAAATTATCCTTACTTATTTTGCGAAGGAATTTGCAGAGAGGCAGGGGAGATGATATTTGTATTTTTTTATTGCTTGTAAAAAATAAATTTGTGGATTGGCAACATTCCTATTGTTGAAACACAAAGGTCAACATAGAAAAATCTTAAATTATGGCTA
>DATMOV010000243.1:0-3533 GCA_035568055.1 Cytophagaceae bacterium | reverse complement strand
GCTACTTTTTTACCGGTTAGTTTCTTGTTCATATGTGGGTTCGTTTAGATGAACAACCGGAAAACCCTGGAAAGTGTTAATCACTTAAAGTGAAAAATTGGCGTTATTAAAATGAAATCTTATTAAGTTCACGGATGAGGTCTTCTTTTAACAGAGGCTTAGGGAAGTACGCGTCAAATCCTTCATCCAGAAAGCGCTTTCTGTCCTCGGGCAGGGCATAGCTGGTAACGGCAAAAATTTGGGTATCTACATTTTTCTCCATGTCCCTTATTCGTTTCATGGCCTCAATTCCATCGATAGATTCATTTCCAAGGTTTATGTCCATCAGCACAGCATCAAACTTATTTTCTTCTGCCAACTTTAAAGCTTCACCCGCATTTTTTGCTTTAGTGAGAACGAATTCCTTTTTGAGCAGGCTTTCTAAAATAAACATATTGATGTCATCATCTTCGACAATTAATATTTTTTTCTTCTCTGTCATATTTAAGACTTAAACGCAGGGAAATGCAAGTTCAAAAATTGTTCCCTTCCCTTTTTTACTGCTAAAACTTATTATTCCTCCAAACAGTTCCGTGTACTTCTTAGCTATGGACAAGCCCAGTCCGCTTCCTTCAAATTGCCTTGCATAACCCTGGCTTTCCTGTTCAAAAGGATTAAATATTTTTTCCTGAAAATCTTCCGCGATGCCTATGCCTGTATCTTTAATGGTAATAGATAAATATTGCTTGTCGTTTTGTTTTATGGTCTGAATGATTTCTACGACAACCTCACCATTATCGGTGAATTTAATAGCATTACCAATGATGTTATTAAGGATCTGTATGAATATATTTTCATCTACCTTTATAATGCATTCTACAGAATTATTATTGATGATAAATTTCAAACCTTTATTTTCAGCCATTACCTGAAAAAGCGGCGTTATTTCTTCTATGATTTTGTTTGGATGAACTTCCGATAATTTGATATATTTCCCTTCAGACTCCTTCCTTGAGATTTCAATAATACCTGTAATGGTGTTTAGTAGCCGGTTAGCACTGCGTGTAATTAGTTTGGTATGCTCAATCAGGTTACTGTCTTCCTTATATTCCTGATTGATCACCTGAACGAGTCCGAGAATTCCATTGACAGGTGTTCTGAATTCATGGCTCATATTAGCAAGGAAATTTGTTTTTAGCCTGTTCATTTCTTCTGCTTTCTCTTTTGCCTCATGAAGTTTTTTTTGTTCCTCACGCAATAACGCTTCTATTTTTTCTTCTTCCTTCAGACTTCTTTCAAGGCCTCCTACCAGCATGGCGATAGGAATTGACGTTAACATATTAAGACAAATAAAATTTACTGATATAACCGCCCAGCTTTCTGTATGATAGGAATTCATTAAGGTGCCATGGAAGATGTTCAGATGATTAAGAATTCCGAGCGCGGTAACAGTTAATAAATTGATCCCAATGGCAATAAAGGCGGGTCTGATCCCAGCCATAATACTTGTAAGGGTTGGAAAAGCAAAGAGCCAGATCAGGCCAGCTCCGTTCGGCCCCAATATAATGAGCAATGCCACTCCTAATATATAAATGATAAGAAGCAGCGTGTAAACTCTATATAAGTATGAAATATTTCTGAAAACAAAAAGAACGAGCACGATCGCATATACTGCCGTATCAAGAATAACAACTGACCATAAATTCTCTCTTACTGATAAATAAACACTAGGGATATATGCAATAAGCCCGAATATGGCTAAAGCGAGGGACAGTGAAAAATAGATGCGCTCACGCCATGATCCGACCCGGTCAGACTTTGATATTGGAGGAGAAGTGAAAATTATTTTTAACGATTGCTGTTTGATGTAGCTCGATGTTTTGTATATGGATACAATACATTAGTCTAATATAATCTAAAATTGGGATTTAGGCTAACCCTTTTTGGTTTTAATTTCCAGAGACACTGCGCATCTGTTTATCCGAGGTTAAAGTCAACTTTACAAAGATTCAGCGATTCATGAAGCCTGCCTTGTTTAAGGAGTTCTGTCAGCTTTTTAAGTCTTGTATAGTAAACATCGAAATGTTCTTTATATGCTATCCTTAGAAATTTCTTCTCTTGCCTTGAAATCTTTCCATCGAAAGCGGCTGCAATGGTAAGGATATCCAGCAGCAGGCATCTTTCCTGTTCACTTACTTTATCCAGGGTTTCCATAAATACTTCCCAATCGTCAAAATGGTCAGGTTGTTCAATTTTGAGCAGATCTTTCAACCGAAACAGGAGTACCATCATATTAGGATGATAATTCTGAGTAAGTACTACTGCATTCGCGACAGCTCTGATGCAGCCAATGCGTGCATCGGGAGAAAGTTTGGAAAGAAATTCATCATGCACCAGATTATTTGCGACGTGATGGGAAAGCACATATCCGAAAATCCTGAGCCTTGCTTCCATCGCTGTCAGATAAAGTACAATGGCATTCCATAAAGCGGTTACCGGTGCGGCTATATACGCAATGCTGACGCGCATAATGGACCTTCCGAATATTCTTTTAAGAAAAGCGCGAAGAATAACATTGCTCAAAACTACTTTTGCTTTATACAAAAGCCCAATAAGCATCAGCTTGTATTTTGGGATCATTTTAAAAGCGTCTATGCCAAGAACTTTACTTTCAGGGTCAGAAAGCTCAAGAGCTGTCCGGGAGAGAATTTTTTCTATGCTGAATGGAAATTGTTTTTTACCTTCTTCGTCGGTAGAGAATGTGATATCTGTCAGGTCAGCGATTTTATAAACAGCGTTGAGCGCAATGAGAAAAAGTAAATAAATTTCTGCGCATGCTGTAATCGTGGTCGTTAGGGCCATCCAGGAATAAGAGATCAAAGGTGAAGCATTCACAAAAAAATGAACGGTAGCATACACAGAAAGGAAGGCAGACATAAATCCTGTTAACCCAGACCAGAAAGCAGCCATCCATGTAATGTTTCTGATCTTCGAATTCATTTCATCATCACTCAGCGTGTCTGATGAAATACCGGAATATTTTGTTTTGAGTTTTTTAAGGTAGGAAACCCCGAATTCCTCGAACTTATTGGGTATGGCAGCAGAAATAGAATCGGAATCGGACATTGTAAATTAAAGATAGGGAAAAAAATATCAGAGCCCGCAAAGAAAATCATCACGAGGGTTCCGTGATGATAAAAATCTCAAAGCAAGAATTTTTTATAGTTGGCTATAATGAAAGAATTCAGTACCTGACTTCTGACAAACTTAAAACAGAGGGGTGTCTATTTATTTTGATTGATTGTAGTCGTAATTCACCATCCAGTTAATTCCGAATTTGTCGGTAAACATTCCAAACAATGCTCCCCAAAATGTTTTATCTAAAGCCATTGTTACTGTTCCATTTGCCGAAAGTCCGTTAAATATTTTTTTTGCCTCTTCTTCACTTTCTGCATTAATGGAAATAGAGAAATTTTTTCCTGGCTTTGCCTCACCTCCAAAATCTGCTGTAGTATCAGAACCCATGAGAACAGTTTCTTTACTTATGGGCAGCG
>DATMOV010000242.1:0-8186 GCA_035568055.1 Cytophagaceae bacterium | reverse complement strand
CTCCGGTTATTTCTTTCCAACAAAAGATTACTGGGCTTCGGGATGATGCTGACCTTCTTTTCCGGATTTGGAAAGACATTTATGATCTCCCTTTACATTCCTGACTTCCTTAAAGAATTTCAATTAAGCAATACTCTTTTCAGCACCCTGTATGCCATCGCGACTATTGGCGGCGGTTTCATGATCATATATCTTGGAAGGATGATTGACCGGATGCGTCTGAAAACTTACGCTATTCTGGTCACCTTCGGCCTTATCGGCTCTGCAGTCATCATTGCCTTCACCCATGAAGTATTCTTCCTGCTGGTCGGCTTGCTGGGCTTAAGACTTACCGGACAAGGTCTGATGAACCACACTTCTATGACTGCCATGAGCAAATATTTTAAAAGATGCCGGGGCAAAGCGATCAGTATTTCCACGATGGGACATTCAATTGGCGAAGGAATCTTGCCTCTTATAACTGCAACTACCATTGCAATTTTTGGATGGAGAAACAGTCTGGGCTTTAGCGCGATATTCATGGCTCTGATACTTGTCCCACTTACTTTAAGCTTGCTGAATAAAAAACCAAAAGCCTGCGAAGAAGGCCTGGAATCGAAAAAGAAACGAAATAAGGTTAAAGAAGACTGGACTGTTTCCAGAATATTAAAAGATGATGCTTTCTATCTGATGGCTCCAAATTTTTTCATCATGCCTTTCATCTTTACCGGACTTATGTTTTTCATGATTCCCCTTGGAGCATATAAAGGATGGACTATTGAATGGATGGCTTATTGCTTTATAGGTTTCGCAATTTCAAACTTTTTTTCTGCCATGATCACAGGCCATTTTATTGACAAGATAAAAGCCATTAAATTATTTCCTTTCTACTTGTTACCAATGATCATCGCTATTTCGATCGTGATATTCTTCTCGGCACAATGGGCTGGCATGGCTTATCTGATTTTGCTCGGCATATCCGTAGGCATGGCTGTAACGACTGAATCAAATGTCATCACGGAAGTTTATGGAATCAGGAATCTTGGGACGGTACGAAGCGTATTTAGCTTTCTGGCAATTACCGGATCCGCTTTGGGCCCTTTATGCATGAGTATTTTGAGGGATTTCGGATTGAGATTTGAAAGTGTATTGGAAATTTCTTTAATATTGCTTGCCATCATCAGCGTAAACAGCCTCAGAAAATTCCCTAAGAAGCATCACAGCATTCAAACAATCTGGGAGATACCGAAGGTGATGATTTTCAGGAAAGCGAGTTAAGCAGAAAAATTTAAAGCGTAAAGCAAAAAGCTTAAGAGAGCATTGCATTTACCTGTAACAAATCTCTATGCTTTCAGCTTTTCGCCTTAAGCTCTATACTCACTTACAATACTTCACACACTTTCCTGTCTTGTCAATATAAAAATCATGGTCTTCGACCACTACTTCGGCCCAGCCTGAATTGAAATCGTAGGCATAGTCATAATCAAATGGGATAGCGATTTTTCCTGTTCGATCTATATAGCCATATTTACCATTGTCAATGACAACGGCCAGGTCTTCGGAGAAATTCCTGTTGGCTTTGTATTTAAAGGGTGAGGAAACATTGCCATCCTTATCAAGGCATCCCCAGGTGAAATTTTTCATCACCATCACCAATCCATTATTATAGAAATCTTCAGCATAATCGTATTCAGCTTTGATCACTTCATTGCCTGCGAGATCAACAAAGCCATACTTGCCAGCTTTTTTAATTTTACCTCTGCCCTCTTTAAAATCACCGGCCCAGTCATAATTGAGTGGCACGATTAATTTTCCGGATCTGTCAGCATAGCCCCACTTGTCGCCTTTCATCACTCTTACCATATTCTCTGAATACAGAGAAGCCCAGTCATACTCGATTGGAAGAAGTGTTTTATCTGCCTTGTCGATAATCCCATACTTCTCCGCTTTCTTTACGATGGCTACACCTGAAGAAAAATTTCCAGCTTCCTGAAATTGGTGCGGGATAATAGTTTTACCTTTCTTATCAATATATCCAAACTTGCCATCCTTCTTCACTGCCGCCATGCCATCGGAAAATTCAAAGGCAAACTCATATTGTAATGGAACGATGACTTTTCCTGTCTTGTCAATAAATCCATATTTACCGGCTTTCGCAACAACAGCCATACCTTCAGAAAAGGACGAAGCCTTATTAAATTTCATAGGAATAGTGATCAAACCATTCTTATTCATATAACCCATGATGGTATCTTTTCTGATGGCTGAAAGTCCTTCGGAAAAAGAATAAGCTGAGTCGTATTTCAGATTAAGCTTTGGATTGCCCGCTGCATCTATAAAGAAAGTTTTCTTCTGCCTTGTTACGATTGCCAGATCCTCTGAGAATGGAGCCGCCTGATCATACACGGCAGGAAGTGCAACCGCCCCTGTGGCTCTATTTTTATATCCATAATGATCCCCAAGCTGAAAAGGAACGAGTTCCTGAGCAAATGACTTGAAAAAACTCAAAATACAAAATACAAAATACAAAAATCGCATATTTAATTTTCTAATTACTAATCACTAATTTTCTAATTGACCCCTATCTTTTTTTGTCAAACCAGCCACCACCAGCTTATAAGACTTATCGATCATTTCCTTCATCAGTTTATCATTGACAGAACCATCCGTAAGCACTGTGTTCCAGTGTTTTTTATTCATGTGATAGCCGGGCTGAATCCCATCATGCTTCTCTCTCAATTGTACATTTTCTTCAGGGTCACCTTTCAGATTGATGCTATCGAACTCCTCCACATTGGTAAGGGCGAAAAGTTTATTCATTACTTTAAAGACAAGCGTTTCATTGTCAAAAGGAAATTCTTCGGTTACTCCTTTTTTTCTGATGCAATAATCCCTGAATGATTCTATGTTCAAATTAATTTCTTGAAATGAGCCTCACAATGATCACAACAAGGCAGACCAGGAACATAAACATGGAAATCCTGTTTGACCAATGCATCGCTTTGATGTTAAAATTAACCGGTCTGTTTGGATCTTTTTTTCTAAAAAAGTAGGTGAGTACTTCCCCAAAGCCGCTAAAATATTGTTTCATACTATTTATTGTTCTTTTATGCTTCAACTTCCGATTGCTCGATCCAGTTCCCGTCTTCTTTGATCAGTTCAATAAGCTCATCCACCGCTTTATCGGATGGCACAGCCTTTTTGATTACATTTTGTCCGCGGTATAATGCGATCTTGCCTTTCCCCACACCTACATATCCATAATCCGCATCAGCCATTTCGCCCGGCCCATTCACAATACAGCCCATGATACCGATCTTCACACCTTTCAGATGATCCGTTCTTTTTCTGATCATAGCCGTAGTTTCCTGCAGATCGAAAAGGGTTCTGCCGCAGGAAGGACAGGAAATATATTCTGTCTTCGACATTCTCGTTCTTGCCGCCTGCAAAATTCCAAAGGAGGTGTTGTTGAAGTTTTTGATGATCTTCAGATAAACATCTTTCTTTTTTCTTGTAATCAATTCAGTACTCAGCAAAATTCCGTCACCCAGTCCATCAATTAATAATCCACCGCAGTCTGTGGCCGCAAAGATCTGCACTTTTTCTTCCTCCATCGAAGGAAATCTTCTCATGATCACTACCGGCGCAGTGATTTCATTGATCATCAATTCAAAGATAGCTCTTCTCTGTTCCGGCATGGCATGCATATTAATTGTATCCAATACCACGACTGTATGCTTATCTTTTTTTAATGCTTCAAGCAGTGTATCCGTATAATCGTCAATGTCAATTCTTACAAAATTAAGCTGTGCATGCTTGTTCTTTCCTGCTAAGTATTCTTTCACATTCAGGAAAGGATATTTATTGATCTTATCAGAGCATTTCTGCCATATCTTATAGTCAAGAATTTCGCGGATGCCATTGGGAAGCATGAACGGAATCGGATTTTCGGCACTGTAAACATAGTCGCTGCCCAGATCATTCATATTCCATTTATCCAGCAGGGGCATATAAAAATGACCTACAGCTTTCAAGTCCTGAAATTCTACTTTTGCAAGACTGCTCAGGTCGGAGATCACACGGGGAACATTGGTACCACCGAAATTCAGCACTTCATGAGTCTTTCTTCTGAAGTATTGAAAAGGGTTGATAGGGTTCGCATCGATGGGTTTCATCGATTTATGTCCGGGCCTTTTCTTATACCTGTCAACTAAAATTTTTGCCACCGGCGCTTCAAATTCGGGCTCCTCGGTGAGGGAAACTCTTACTGTATCACCCAGCCCGTCTTCCAGCAATGCGCCAATACCTAACGCGGATTTTATTCTTCCATCTTCCCCTTCGCCAGCCTCGGTAACGCCAAGATGCAAAGGATAAGGCTTCAGAAATTCCTGATCCAGCTTTTGCACCAGCAATCTGTAAGCCTGCACCATAACCTGAGTATTGCTTGCTTTCATGGAAAGCACGATATCAAAATATTTCAAGTCTTCACAGATCCGGACAAACTCCAATGCCGATTCAACCATTCCAAGGGGCGTATCGCCATAGCGGCTTAGTATCCGGTCGGAAAGTGAACCGTGATTTGTGCCAATTCTCATGGCAGTACCATGTTCTTTGCAAATATTTACCAGCGGCGTAAATCTTGCCCTGATCCTTTCCAGCTCATTCTGATAAGAGGCATCTGTGTAATCTATTTTTTCGAATTTCTTTTTGTCCGCATAATTTCCAGGATTGATCCTGACCTTTTCTACAAGGCGTGCCGCGAGTTCGGCGGCATTGGGGGTGAAATGTATATCCGCAATAAGAGGAATTTTATACCCTTTCTTTCTAAGTTCTTTTTTTATTTCCTGAAGGTTCTGAGCTTCTTTGATGCTCGGCGCGGTGATTCTAATATACTCGCAACCCGATTTAATCATTCTGATACACTGCGCGACAGATCCTTTCGTATCCATGGTATCAATGGTTGTCATGGATTGGATGCGTATAGGATGCATTCCACCCAAAGGAACGTCCCCGATATTTACCTCCAAACTTCTCCTTCTTATATATTGCGTAAGGCTGATATTGTATTTACGCAGATCTGTCTGTTCCTGAATTCCGTTAAGGCCCATAGCTGAAATTGGTTGAGTCATAAGTGTAAATATAAGAGGATTTTAGTAATTCGGAATTAAGAAATGAGGATTTAGGATAGAGGAATGAGGATTTAGGGAAAAACTATTAATTTCCACTCCAGAGCCCCAATTCCTTACTCTATAAAAAAAGGATAGGAAATGGAATATAAGAACGAGGATTTAGGGAAACTGCAATTCCTTCATTCCAAAACCCTGATTCCTCATTCCTTTTATATATCTCCCAATTGCGGTCTTATAAGTATTTCTTCTACAACTGATTGCCCGGACAGATTATAAACGCCCCAGATGGCATCCGCTACATCCTCAGGTTTCATAAATCTTTCGGAAGGCAGGTCAACGCCTTCCCAGCTTGAGGTAAGCGTAGCACCCGGCAAAACAGCGGTAACACGGATATTATGCTCCTTCATTTCCTCTCTTAGCACTTTTGTCATTCCATAAAGAGCGAATTTAGAAATGCAGTAAGACCCGCCATTCACATAAGGTGTAATGCTGGCCGTAGAGCAAATATTAAATATATTGCCCGACTTTCTGCGGATCATTGCCGGTATCAAACCTCTGGAAATATGGTAAGCGCTGTATAAATTTGTTTCTATCATTTTTTCCAGTGTCCCTGGTTTTTCTCTGTGGATCTGGCCAGGCAAGAATACACCGGTATTATTCACCAGCAGATCAACTTTCCTGGATTTAAGCGCTGAAAGAAAAGATTTAACATCTTCTTTTTTAGAAAGATCTGCACGATGGGCAATAACATCAATGCTGGCATGGCTTTGCTTCAATTCTTTTTCGAGTGCTTTCAGGTCTTTTCCGCTCCTTGCACAAGTGGCAATATCAAATCCTTCTGATGCGAATCTTTGAATAATCGCTTTGCCTATCCCTTTTGTTCCACCGGTTACAACGATTAACTTTTTCATAATATTGAGGTTTATCAATCAGAGTTGTATATTTTTTGAAATATAATGTATTTTCGTGTTAAATTTTTATCCTGATGCAGAGCTTCGGCCGATATATGATCATGTTAAGCAGCCTTGTCACGAACCGTGAAAGGTTTGGTATTTACTTAAAGCTGATTATTGAAGAAGCCATTCTTATCGGCATTGATTCAGTCTTTATTGTTGTCATTGTTTCAAGCTTTATTGGAGCGGTGACTGCCGTGCAGACCGCATATAATCTGGTAAGCCCTTTTATTCCCCTCTATATCATTGGAACTATTGTACGGGATATGACAATTCTGGAACTCGCTCCTACCATTACCTGCGTGGTGCTGGCAGGAAAAGTGGGCTCGAGCATTGCCGGCGGACTTGGTACTATGAAGATCACAGAGCAAGTGGATGCGCTGGAAGTAATGGGCATCAACTCCACTTCATATCTTATATTACCAAAAATAATCGCGGCGCTGCTCACTTTCCCGCTGTTGGTTATTATCGCCGCCTTTCTTTCCATTTATGGCGGATACCTGGCAGCAAGCCTTACCGGCCTTATGACACAGAAGGAATATATTTATGGGATAAGATTTAATTTCCACGGGTTCAACCTGACATTTGCCATTATCAAGTCCCTGGTTTTCTCTTTTCTTATCTCCTCCATTTCATCTTACCAGGGATATTATACCAAAGGAGGCGCGCTTGAAGTAGGAAGATCAAGTACCAATGCGGTGACCTATAGCTGTATCGCGGTGTTATGCGCAGATTTTTTACTTGCTAAGCTTTTACTATAATGTATAATGATAGAGGTTAAAGACGTTAGAAAATCATTTGGAGACAAGGAAGTCCTGAAAGGTATAAGCGCTGTTTTTGAAAAAGGAAAATGCAATCTCATTATCGGAGCCAGCGGTACAGGAAAAAGTGTACTTCTTAAATGCCTTGTCGGCCTTGAGAAACCCAATGTAGGAGGAGTTTTTTATGATAACAGGGATTTCACCAATGGCACCACAGAAGAAAAGCTGGAAATCCGCCGCGAAATAGGAATGCTCTTTCAGGGCAGTGCCCTTTTCGATTCAAAAAATGTAGAGGAGAATGTCATGTTCCCCCTTCACATGCTTACCAAAATGTCCAGAAGCGAAAAACTGGAAAGGGTAAATTTTTGTCTTCAGCGGGTCGGGCTTGAAAATGTAAATAAGCTGATGCCTTCGGAGATCAGCGGCGGAATGAAGAAGAGGGTTGGTATAGCGCGGGCGATCTCCTTGAATTCAAAATATCTTTTCTGTGATGAGCCGAATTCAGGGCTTGATCCGCTCACTTCCATTAAAATCGACAACCTGATCCAGGAGATTACACTCGAGTATAATATCACTACCATTGTAGTAACACACGACATGAATTCCGTGCTTGAGATCGGCGAACATATTATATTCATTCACCAGGGACTTAAACTTTGGGAAGGCACGAATGACGAGATCTTGAATGGGAACGTTCCAGAACTTAATGAATTCCTCTTTGCCAACAAGCTGATCAGGGATATGAAGAAGAACCTTAAGTAGGATTTAGGGGATAAGACTGGGGATTTAGGGAATTGTTAGTTCCTGATAAATGTTTTCGATTCTGAGGACACATTTTGAACCAGAAGATTTGGACACAAAATAAGAAATAAGATAACGGTCACTTTAACACTCAAAAACCTGAACACTCTAACACAACATGGATAGCTTTTGGATCATACTAACCGGTTCATTGGTGGCAGTTTCCTGCGGAATACTGGGCTGTTATCTTGTGCTGAGAAAGATGGCCATGATCGGCGATGCAATTTCTCATGCGGTATTACCTGGCATTGTGCTGGCATTTTTATTTACCGGCTCAAGAGACTCTATTGTGATGCTGGCAGGTGCCGGAGCAATAGGTGTGCTCACCACTTTCCTGATAGAGTTCTTCCATCGTCAGGCTAAACTCCAGGCTGATGCTGCTATCGGAGTAACTTTTACCTGGTTATTTGCCATGGGAATAATTCTGATCTCCTGGAAAGCAAACCAGATCGACCTTGACCAGGACTGCGTGCTGTATGGAGAGATCGCTTTCATTTCTTTAAATACTTTTGATTTTGGAAATGGCATATTGATACCTAAATCTGTCGTGATTATGGGCAGCG
>DATMOV010000241.1:0-9153 GCA_035568055.1 Cytophagaceae bacterium | reverse complement strand
AGATGTGAATAAATGGGTAGGAAGCTATTGCCAATTTCTTTCACGAAAGAAAATACCTGATCGATGGTTTTTTCGTGACTACCACTAAGCCTGTCAAAGAAAATCCCTCCTATGCCACGGGTTTCATTTCTATGTTCGATAAAAAAATAATCATCCGCCCATTTTTTAAAATCCTGATACCAGGTGGAATGATGCTTGTCACATGCATTCTTAAGCTGTTCATGAAAAAAAATCGCGTCTTCCTTGTTAACATAGTGAGGTGTAAGATCTATTCCGCCTCCAAACCAATGAACACCATTGCTCATTTCAAAGTAGCGCAGGTTCATGTGAATGATGGGCGACCATGGATTCTGAGGATGCAGCACTAAAGAAATTCCTGCAGCATAAAAGTCGGCTTGAGCCAGGTTTAATGCCTTCAATATTTTTTCAGGCGTTTTACCATATACTGCAGAAAAATTCACTCCTCCCTTTTCGATCATTTTCCCATCGGTAATAGATCTCGTTCTTCCGCCGCCGCCCTCCTGCCTTGTCCATAAATCTTCAATAAACTTCCCTTTGCTATCAAGTATTTCCAGTTCAGTGGTAATTGTATCCTGAAGTTCTTTAAACCAATTTTCGGCTGAATTTTTCAGTGTCATATTTATTCTTGAATAATGATCCCTTCTTTTCCCTGATATAAAATTTTTTCTTTATTCATATCTTCATCTATCCTGATATTGGAGGATATATGGGATAGTTGTCCGCTAAAATAAGCAATAATAAAATGTGATTCAGATATTCCGGCCTTGGAATCAACGATGTGCCTTGCAGAATTATTCTTAAAATTCAGATAATAACTGAGGACGTATATATTATTACTGACAATACTTTGAGGCTTCATAGCCAAAAGAGTTCCTATAAGTGTATTACCAGTCCAGGATTTTGTGTTATAACCACCGGTGCCATTGTCATTCCATCTTCTGATATGATAACCTGTTCTTATGATGAAATAAAATGGGAACAAAATCACAGCTGTTAATATCATTTTTCTTATGACATTATTTCGTCCGACAAAAAATATAAATCTGTCTGTAGCAATGAAAACCAGAAAAATAAAGAGCAGGTATACAGGAGAAAGCAGCCTGTCATCAATAGGCTCATCTGCCTTAAGGTATAAAAATATAATGCAGAGGACAAATGTATAGATTAGCAAAGTGATAATGCTGAACGAAATAAAGTCTTTACCGTCACTATGATTTTCGAAAGGATATTTTCTGAATATAAAAAACAGAAAAATTATTCCTGCAATAAGAATTATGCTCCTCAGCATTAATGGGATCTCATCAGGCATGAGCCATGAGCTAAGCACATCCAAGGTTTGACTGAGATTTCCCCATATCCTGTCAGGCTGGTAGGAAGCCTCGCTGGTTGCTGAACCACTTATCAGGTATCTCCGGTAAGTCCACAAAATAAAAGGCGCTGTGCTTACAAGCAGATAAGTCAGCGCTTTCAAAAGTCCTGTCTTTGGCTCAGGTTTATATTTGTATAAGATCACCGCGAAGGCCCCCGTAAAAATAATACCTGATTTGCGCTGCATACATATGAGTATGGAAAGCAAAATCAGGAATGCCAGGTTAGCGATGGAGGGCTTCTCAATATAGATGCTCAAATAATAAATTGTAATCAGGATCAACAATATAAAAATTCCTTCCGACCAGAGGAAAATAAATGACTGCAATAAAGGTGTAGAAAAGAGAATACAAATGATGAAGATCCAATAAATATATTTGTTTTGAAAATAGGATTTTGTCATCGCATTGAAGATGACTATGCTAAGGCAAAAAGTTAATCCATGAAGTAAGGTTGCGAAATGCAGAATATTGATTCCTGTGAATTTATATAGGCTCAGTATATACGGATATAATGGCGGCCACTCTGTGAAGGGACTGCCATCTATCTTTACCAGCGAAGGGAAAGACGATGCGGCGCTCAGGTAGTTCACTGAGTCATCCGTAATGCCCAGGCCATAACTCATGACTGAAATATAAAATATGGCTCCTGAAGCGAGGGCGAGTATCAGGTTTTGCAGAAAGTTCTTTTTTTGTATCAACCCGGGCATATTAGAATGGATAACCTATACCAATATTATATACCGCTTGTTCAGGGGCTCCTAACGGATGTTTAAAATTCAGGTTCTTTGCCACCAGTTTTTTTCCTGCCTCCTGTGCAGGATCCCACATTTTAACTCCGATATCAAACCTGAGTATAAGGAAAGAAAAGTCAAGCCTCAATCCATAGCCTGCACCCACTGCTATCTGCGATAAAAAATTATTGCTGTGAAACCTGGATCCTGGCCTGGCGGGGTCATTGCGCAAAGTCCATACGTTGCCCATATCAATAAAAGCTCCGCCTTTCACAAAGCCAAAAAGCTTATGCCTGAATTCATAATTATTTTCGAACAGAATTTCACCCGGCTTTTCAAACGTGTATATGATATTACCATTAGCGTCTTTATCGGCATAAGTTCCAGGTCCCAGACGGCGGGGCTTCCAGGCCCGGTTGCTATTGGTGCCTCCTGTAAAAAAATATTTCTCGTAAGGCAATGTGTGTGTGCCTGCGTACGCATTTACATATCCAAAATTAAAACGAAGCGCAAAAGTGTTGTTCTTACTTACAGGAAAATAGAACCTAAACTCAGTATTGAGTTTTATATAGCGGAATGCTTTTAATCCAAAAAGGATATCATTATTATTTAATATGGTTTTATCAATGAAATTTAAAGTTGTCCCTCCTGACTCCACATACAGCCTAATGTATCTGGACTTTTTATTGGAACCGAATTCTCCATTATTGAATACGTAAGAAAGATTTATATTTGAGACAAAAGATTTTCTAAAACTGTTGCTAAGGTTGTTTCCTTTTTTATGTAACGTATCCAAATAGTTTTGAAACTCCGGAGTAATTCTGCTGGTATTTATAATGTTTATATCTATGGGAGCGAAAGTATATTGTACCTTGCTGCTCGGGTTCCATGTATAATTAAGCGCGGCTTTTAAAATTGACCGGGTATATTCCGGACGATTCACAATATTGTAACCAGCGATAATCTTCGTTTTCGGGCTATAATCATAAAATTTATACCTGATCTTTGTCGGAAAAAAAAATTGGGGGAAGGTTAGCCCGGCATTGATTCCGTATTCCTGAGTTCGGTATACCTGGCCCGGATTCGATACGGCAGCCTGTCCGGTTATAGAATATCTAATGCCAACTTCCAATATCTCAAAACCTTTAAAGGTATTGCGCTGCTTAAAGGTAAGATTTCCAAAAGGACCTGGAACAAAGCCCTGGCTCACATTTAGCCCGAACTCATCCGTTATCTGATATCTTTTCAATGGGCTGGTATGAATAAAAGCGGTAAGCGTATGGCCTACCGTATCGGTTTTGTTTTTCTCAAAATTAATATTGATAAACTTATACTGATCTAATGCCGCAAGCTGCTTTTGGGTATTCTGGACGGCAGACTGGCTGTAAATATTACCGGGAACGATTTTATTCTTATAGGTAAGAATCTTGGGCGAAAAATTTCTTTGGAAATAAACAAAATAAATTCCTTTGTATAATAAAGTGTCTCTTCTTAATTCCTGATTATCGGTAGCGACATCAGTATTAAAAATAACCTTCCCGACAGTATATTTTTCATGAGTGCCGCCAGGCGGGTCTTTTATAATCAGGCCAATACCTACTTTTTGCTTTTCAGCGATGGTATCAATTTCAAAGAAAATATATTGCCGGCTGAAATCGAAATAACCATTGTCTTTCATGAGCTTGTTTATTCTTTCCCGTTCAGCGCTGATCTTTTCCTCGTCATAGTTTTCACCTGCGGTTATTTTTGCAGATTTAGTGTTTTCTGTAATCAGGCGCAGAATAGCAGTATCAGCTTTGTAATTGATATTTTTGATGGTATAAGCGGCGCCTTCCTTTACTGAATATTTTGCAAAAACTTTTTTCCCCACAGTATCAAAGCTGGAAGTAACCTGAGACTGGAAAAATCCTTTGGAGTGATAATAGAATCTCAGTTGTCTAAGAGAAAGATTTGCCTGTGCTGAATCAAAAATGGAGGGAGCTTCTCCGGGAACTCTCATCACCCAATTCCCTTGTTTATATTTGACAGTTAAATCATCCAGCTTTTTTCCCTTTTTATTGGTCAGTTTCCTCACCTTCCCCGGCTTTGCCTGGTATTTTTTTATTTTTTCATCAAATTCGCTGCTGGTTTTCACCATTTGCTTCCGTACTTGTGCAGTGTCGAAGTGCGATTTTCCTATGTAATAAATAGTTAGATACGGCAGGGTACCCAAAAAATTTCTGTTCGGCTTCTGCTTGATCAAGCCCAGGAGAACATCATTCGCAATCTTCTTATTTCCTTTGACAGATTGCTGGTAAAGTAAGTATTGTTTACTTTTAAGATGCCTGGTGTTAGAACATCCCAAAAGAAAGGCTATTGTAGCGCATATAAAAAAAAAATAATAAATTACCTTCAAAACCTCTGTATTAAGTAATGATCTCTAAAAATAAGCTAAAATTCCTTAAATCTTTACAAATAAAAAAAAATAGAAAAGAGGCTGGATTATTTGTCGTGGAAGGAGAAAAATCTGTCGCTGAACTCCTTCAATCTGATTATACAATTGATTCTCTTTTTATTACTGAAGCCTTTTTAAAAGCTTATTCAAAGCCTATAGAAAAAAGAAATCTTCCATACATAATCACGACTGAGGATGAATTAGGCAAAGCTGGTTCTTTCGCGACCAATGATGCCGCCATTGCCATAGCGGGAGTTAAAGAAAATATTCCATTGCATCTGCAAAAAAATGAATTTGGTATCATACTGGACAATATTAAAGATCCAGGCAACTTGGGTACTATTATCAGGATCGCTGACTGGTATGGGATCACTAAAATCATTTGTTCTGAAGAAACCGCAGAAGTATATAATCCCAAAGTGATTGCTTCGTCAATGGGTTCGTTTACAAGAATTCAGGTATACTATTGCGACCTTGGTAAATATATCCATGAGCTCAAAGATGTTCCAGTATATGGAGCGACGCTTACAGGTGAAAATATCCATTTATGCAGCTTCAAAGCTCCTGCATTCATTATGGTGGGAAATGAATCGAACGGAATACGCCCGGAATATAAAAAAATACTTCATAGTGAAATTTCAATTTCTCGTTTCGGACATGCCGAGTCGCTGAATGCCGCTACCGCTACGGCGGTAATCTGTGACAGGCTTAGAAATCCGTAATCACTCCGTAGCTGCCTCCTCTATAACTTTTTCCGAAAGATCTTTACCCAGGTAATTATCAATGATCGAGTGAGCAACATAAAGTAAAGGTGTAAGCAAGATGGCTAGGCTGAACTTATAAATATAATTAATGATACCCACTGAAATTACCTGTTGGAAGGTCCACCGATGCTCGCCTCCAAAAATATAGAACGCTACAAAGAGTACGACAAAACTGTCAAACAATTGTGAAACAAGCGTTGACCCTGTCGCCCTAAGCCATATTTTTTTTTCACCTGTTGACTTGCGTATTGAATGAAAGATCCATGCATCCATGATCTGTCCGAGAAGAAATGCAGTGAGAGAACCGGCGATGATGCCAAGGCCCTGGCTGAATATCCGAGAAAAGCTATAGTTGATATTGAAAATTGAATTATTTTCTCCGAGTTTATTAATCTCAACCCAAAACTCTGCAGGCGGAAGCAAGGTCGCTATCCAGATAATCAGAAAAATATACATCAGAAAAATAGCCGTCATGTAGCTGATCCTTCTGACGGCTACCTTCCCAAAATATTCATTGATGATATCGGTAGTGATAAAAACGATTGGCCATACCAGAACTCCTGCTGTGAGGTTGAAATCAAGTATGAGGTCTCCCAGTAATTTTATGCTCGCCGGCCTTGTACCTAGTAATCCTTCCAGGGAAAATATTTTGACTCCGATCACTTCCGCCACGATGGCATTGGTCAGGAAAATCCCTGACAGTATGATAAAGAGAAAGGTTCTTTTATTTTTGATAGCAGATTCCAACATTATTCCTCCGGTATTGAAAAAGTGTCGCCTTCAATGGCAAGAAAAGTATTCGGGAATGTTTCCCTGGCCTCTGAAAGCAATGGCTGTAAATCTTTATACCGGCTTGAAAAATGACCTATGATCAGTTTTTCAACTCCTGCCTTCAGGGCAATGGTGGCAGCTTCCTCAGCGGTACTATGGTATGTTTCCTTGGCTCTTAAAGTAAGGTCTTTCAAAAAAGTGGATTCGTGGTATAAAAGATCTATCCCTGTAATCTGGTGAAGAAAGCTTTCTGTATAGATAGTATCAGTACAATAAGCGAAGGACCTGCTCTTTTTTGGCGGCAGTGTTACCGCTTCATTTTTGTATTTGAGTGAGCCATCTTCATTGAATATATCCTCTCCGCTTTTCAGCTTAGCAATTTCCTGAAGCAGGATATTGGCAGGCAACATTTCTTTGTTGATCCTTCTTTTTTTGGGCTTTTCCCTGAAAAGGAATCCGCAACATTTAATTCTGTGCTGCAATGGAATAGTTTCTACTGTGAGCATACTGGTATCAATAATGGTTTCCCGCTTTTCAGTATTCAGCTCGTGAAAATTGATTTTATATTTAAGAAAAGTTTCTGAATACCTCATCTGAACAATGATGATCTCATCAAGTCCGGGAGGGCCATATAAATGAAGGTCTTTTATTCTGCCATGAAGATGCATGGAGGAAATAAGTCCAATCAGGCCCAGGTAATGATCTCCATGCAGATGGGTAATGAAGACATGGTCTATTTTATTGAATTTGACCTTGTAGCGGTTAAGCTGAAACTGTGTGCTTTCACCGCAATCGATAAGATAAAAATGCTGATCTATATTAAGCAGTTGTGCTGAAGGATGCCTGTTATAAACAGGCGTGGCGGAACAGGAGCCGAGTATTTTAACTTCAAATAACAAACCTATTCATCCTTATCTCCTGAACGGAGGTTCTTTTCTACTTCATTCATAAACACGGCATCAATCGACTCTTCAACAGTAGGGAGAAGATGTAGAATAGTATTCAGGTGTGAAATATTCACAAGCTTTAAAACATGGTCGGTCGCTCTTGCAATAACGAACATGCCTTCATCATTTTCGCATAAACGGTTTCCGACAAGTATGGAGCTTAAGCCTGATGAATCCACATATTTGATCTCCGCCATATCCACAATAATGTTTTTTATGCCCTCGGCGTTAAGCTTTACTAATTCGCTTTTAAGATCAGGCGCAATAAGAGAATCTAACTTCTCTTCATGAAGCTGAAGCAAACAATATTTCTCGGTCTTTTCAATCGTGTATTTCATGACAGAAATCTAAATCATTTTATACTAAATATACAAATTTTTGACTTATTTAATTGCTTTAAGGATACTATTCTTTATCCGGTCAGGTAAAGAAATGCTGTCTCCCTTAATGAATTTTTCACCTGTGACCTGTTCAAATAGCTCAATATATCTTTCTGATATACTATTGACCATAGTATCATTCATGTCCGGCACTTTCTGTCCTTCTTTGCCCTGGAAGCCATTTTCTATCAGCCATTGCCTCACAAATTCTTTGGAAAGCTGCTTCTGTTTTTCTCCTTTTTGCTGTCTCTGCTCATATCCATCCACATAAAAATACCTCGAAGAATCAGGAGTATGCACCTCATCGATCAGGTAAATTTTATCCCCCAGCTTTCCGAATTCATATTTGGTATCCACTAATATCAATCCTCTTTCTCTGGCCATTTCCGTTCCTTTACGATACAAAGCATGGGTGTATTCTTCCATTTTTTTATAATCGCTTTCTGAAACCAATCCGCTTTTTATGATCTCTTCTCTTGAGATATCCTCATCATGTCCTTCAGAAGCTTTGGTAGTCGGGGTGATGACAGGTTTGGGAAGCTTATCGTTTTCCTTCAATCCTTCAGGAAGCTTTTCTCCGCAGATTATTCTTCTTCCTGCGATGTATTCTCTGGCGGCATGCCCGGCCAGATAACCTCTGATCACCATCTCGACAGGAAGCGTATTGCATCTCAGCCCTATCGTGACTGATGGATCAGGAACTTCAATAAGCCAGTTAGGAACAATATCTTTAGTTGCTTTCAAAAATTTAGCGGCAATCTGATTTAACACCTGTCCTTTAAAAGGAATAGCGCGGGGAAGCACCACATCAAACGCTGAAATACGGTCTGTAACAACCACGGCAAGTTTGTCATTGAAGGAATATACGTCACGAACCTTGCCTTTGTAAAAACCGGTCTGCCCGGGAAATTGAAAATTAGTTTCTTTAATTGCGTTCATAGAAGTGTTAATGTGCGAAAAGTATTAATGTGTTAAAGAGTGGTTGCTGATTCATTTTTTAAGTTATTAATCAGTTGTCCCATTTCAAAAAAAATAATTAAGATACATAAATGCAATAAGGCAATTTATAATTTTTTTTCTGAAACAAGCTCGCCATTTTTATAAGTCTTCGTTTTAATCAGTTTGCCGGCTTCGTTGTAGAAATTCCATATTCCCACTTCTCTCCCATTGATATAGCTGCCTTCTGATTCCATCTGGCCATTTTTAAAAAAGGTTTTATAGGGACCAAACATGGCGTTGCTTTTGTATGCGGTTTCTGATTTTATTTTTCCATCCACATAAAATGTTTTCCAGGTTCCGGTTCTGATGTCATGCGAATAATTCTGCTGCTCGGTTAAAGTTCCGTCTTCGCCATAAATCATGCGTGGCCCTAACAGCCTGTCATTCACATATGTTTCCCGCACAGCAATTTTATTATTAGGATGATAACTGACCCATTCTCCTGACTTTAATCCACCCAGAATAATCTTTGTCTGTTTGAGATGGCCATTCTCATAAAAAACTCTGGATGTAATATCTTTCGCATTGTTTTTATAGAATGACTCTTCTTCTACTTTTCCATTGGGATAGTAAATAACATTCTTCCCTTCTTTTTTCCCATTGACATAATTATAAACATGTTTGTGTTTTCCATCTTCATAAAAACCTATATTTTTCCCTTCCAGCACAGCATTGTTATAATGCCCTTCCAATATCAGCTTACCCTTTTGATTGAATGATCGGAACTTTCCATTTT
>DATMOV010000240.1:0-3402 GCA_035568055.1 Cytophagaceae bacterium | reverse complement strand
AGTTATTCAGCAGGAGAAAATTGCCACTCAGGAGGAACTGGAAAAATCAACACCTGGCACGGAGACAGTAAAAGGTGATACCACAGCCATTCAAACACCACCGATTGAAAATCTGGCTGGCGATCCGACCGGTACTTCCAGCGAGCCCTTTATGAATGTATCCCACCCTGCTTCTTCAGGATATGATTATAACGCCTATATCAAAAAAAATACAAAATTTCCTCCGACAGAAAGGCTTGCAGGTAATGAAGCTACCATTACAGTGTTTTTCAGGGTGAATAAAGAGGGTAAAATTTATGATGTTAAGGCTGCCAAAGGGTTTTCCAAAGCATTTGAAGAGGAAGCTATTCGTGTTGTACAATCAATGCCTGACTGGAAGCCGCAAATGCAGAATGGGCACGCAGTCCCAAGCACACCTAAAAGAATAGATATAAAATTTAAATTAGAAGATTTCGAAGAATAAAAAATTATGCAGATTCCAGTTTTATTAATCCTGAATGCGGTCATGGCTCTAGTATATATGGGCTTTGGTGTGTACTTTATCAAATTCCCAAGGCTTATTGCAAGTCTTCCTCCATCTACCAATGCTATCATTGGAATCTTATTGATTTTTTATGGCCTGTTCAGAGGTTACAGGGCTTATAAGTCATTCCGGAAAGATGCTTAAGCAAGCTGTATTTTTTTTCTTTTGCACCTTCATTTTCCATGGGTGTTCCAATAAAAATCAGATTCAGAAAGTAGGGCAGGGAAAGCTGATGGTTTCCGCGGATGAATCATTCAAGCCATTGCTGGAAGCCGAGAAGCGTATTTTCGAAGCCATCTACAATAAGGCAGAAGTGGCTGTAGCCTATAAATCAGAATCCGAAGCGCTTAACGATCTTTTTAAAGATTCCGTAGAAGTTATCGTCATAGGAAGAGATCTGAATGGCAAAGAAAAAGATTTTTTCAAACAGAAAAACTTTCCGATAGTATCGGGGAAAATTTGTTCTGACGGCATAGCATTTATTGTCCGCGAAGATTTTCCTGACTCTGTTCTTAAGTTTAATGATCTTCAGAAGATCTTTCGCGGCGAGATCCGTGAGTGGAGCGGAATTAATAAAAGTTTGCCTGATTTATCCATTCAGATCATTCTTGATCAAAGCAACTCGAGCAATTTACAGGCGCTTAATAATTCCTTAACAATTAATTTACAATCATTGAATATCTTCGCAGCCGGATCTAATAAAGCAGCAACAGAATATGTCCGGAATAATAAAAATGCTTTGGGGATCATAGGAAGCTCATGGATAAGTGACTGGGAGGATGCAGAAAGCCGCCAGTTATTAAAAGGGCTGAAGGTACTTTTGGTGCAAAAAGGAGACACTGTCTCAGGCCCATATCAGGCTGACTTAGGTAAGTTCGGTTATCCTTTCAGCAGGGATATATACATGATCACCTCTAACAAGAAAGTAGGAGCAGGCACTGCTTTTGTTTCATTTGTAGCCAGCGATCGCGGACAAAGGATTGTGTTGAAGTCGGGTTTGCTTCCGGCTACCATGCCGGGGAGGGAGATAAATATTAAGCAATAGCGGGCTATTGTCATTGCCGAGCGGAGTCGAAGCATTGATGAAATTAGCATAAGTTCTGCTATTGGTAACAGCCCTTCGGCATAATTTATACTGAGTGAAGCGAATGTACTCAGGGAGACAAGGGTTAGTTCATTTAAGAACAGAAAGTAATACGATGAGAGTAGGAGTGATATTATGTGGTATCTTGTTATGCCTGGACTTTGCCGGGATTGCGCAAAGTCTTGAGCAGGCCCGGAAAGATATAGAGTCTGGTCGTTATAAGAACGCGAAAAAAACATTAAAAGACCTGTCGGCTAAGGAGCCATCAAATGCACTATATCTTTATTATTCAGGAGAGGCGTATTATCAATCAGGAAAAGCAGACTCCGCGAAGTTCTTTTATGAAAAAGGAATTAAGGCAGATCCGAATAGCGCACTTAATTATATCGGCCTTGGCAAAACCACCATTAAGCCTGATGAGCTGCAAGGGAGAAAATATTTCGAAAAAGCCCTGAATATAAAATCACCTGACACAAAAGTTTTGGCCGCTCTGGCAGAATTTTATATTAACAGTACTGAGTTCCAGGATCTGAATGCTGCCAGTGGCTTGCTCGATAAAGCATTGAAACATGAGCCTGAAAATCCGATGCTTTATTTGTTATATGGTGATATTTACTGGAGCCGCAACGAGGGTTCCAAAGCCCTGGAGAAATATGAGAAGGCTTTGAATCTGAATAAAAGCCTTCCCGAACCTTATCTGAAAATTGGCAGATTATACATGCGCGCCAAGAACGCGGAGCTTTCGATGGATTATTACAAGAAGGGAATTCTTGCTGATTCCAATTATGCGGCTTTTTATAAGGAGATCGCCGAGCTTCAATACAGGGCGAGACAATATGATAAAGGAGTCGCTTCATATAAGAAATATATGGAAAAGACTGACTGGAACGGTGACAATCAATCACGCTGCGCTTCTTTCTTTTTCATGAATAAAGATTACCCCCAGGTAATTAGAATTTTGAGCGGGCTGACATCAGGAAATTATACTAATCCTATTGCTTACCGCTTGCTCTCATATTCATATTATGAGAGCGGTGATTTTGTTAAAGGACTTGAAAGCATGGATAAATTCTGGAAGTATTCCGAAAATGGAAAAATACTGGCTTCTGATTACGAATATTATGGACGCTTACTTGCCAGGAATAAAATGGATTCCCTGGCAGTTATAAATCTTCATAAATCTTTGCAGCTGGATAGCTCCAAAGCGGAACTGTATTCCGAGCTCGGTAATATTTATTTTTATGCCGAGAAATATGCAGAAGCCTGCGCGGCCTATCAAAGCAAATGTAAACGAAAGGAGGTAAATGCCCAGGATTATTTTAATTATGGACGCGCACTATATTTCAGGAAAGATTATAACAAAGCTGATTCAATTTTTACACGACTCACCGAATTAAAGCCAGACTTTGCATTAGGCCATTTGTGGCGCGCAAGAGTAAACTCCATGTTCGATCCTGATTCTCATGAAGGGAAGGCGAGGCCCTATTATGAAAAATTTATCCAGCTAGCCGGATCTGATCAGAATAAATACAAAAAAGAACTCATGGAGGCCTATTCCTATATAGGATATTATTACCTCCTAAAAAAAGACCATGCTAAATCTAAAGATGCCTGGAAAAAAGTAAAAGAGCTGGATCCGTCCAATAAAAAGGCTGACGAGGCTCTTAAAGCTCTAAAATAAAAAAAAACAAATGAATTATGTGGAGGTTTACCTAATTGTTGGTGAGAGCATAAAATTTTCAAAACTTTATCAATAAGCATAATCGTTTAAAAGATAAATCTTTCGCTCTAGTCT
>DATMOV010000239.1:0-3668 GCA_035568055.1 Cytophagaceae bacterium | reverse complement strand
ATCTTTTATACCCACTATGATGATGAATAGAATCACAACTGCCCACCAGGGAGTCATCTCATAAAATTTAATAAAATATTCCATATTGTAAATAGCTTAGCCTACTAAGATACGCAAAAGAGAATTATTTGGGTGATATTTTACAAAAAATGACATGGGCCATATACTCATATAATGAATTTTGTAAATTCATGGCCAAATATGATTGCATCCGTACATGCAATAAAGATTCATCGGATGACTTTGCTGAGATAATACTGCACAAACCGTATAAATACCTATGGCCTGGAAACTCAAAGACAGTTACTTTATTGGCTTTATTTTTTATATGATCAAGATATTTCTCTTTTATGGGATCATATTCGGATTAATAGGAATGATCATGGGAGGATATTTTGAAAATGTTATCGCACTGGCTTATGCTGTATTCGGCTTGTTCTGTTATTTTTTCGGACAATTTATGCTCGTCGCACCTGTATATGTTCTTTTCAAGGATGCAGGTTATCCAAAAATCGCCAAAGGTTTTCTTTACTCCGGCTTCATTCCTTTAATCCTGATGATCGTGGGCGCAATATGGCTTTATATGATTTTTGATAAAGGTGCGATTCTGAAGGAGTTTAATGTCTGACGCTGGTTATCGCTAAGGGTCTCATGAATTCTTTAAAAGCTTAATAAACGTCTTGCTTAACTCCTCTACCGAAAACTCTTTGTCTGCCAACGCTCTCGCATTTTGCTGATACTTTTTCAAAAGATTTTTGTCTGCAAGAAATGGCGCTAGCTTTTTGATGAAGTCTGAAGGGTCAAGTGGATCGGCATAAAATCCGCATTGGTTTTCTTCTACGAGTTCTTTCAACCAGCCTTTAGTATTCACTATAGTAAGTTTTCCTGCGGCGAGCGAGTCAAAGAATTTATTTGGACTGTTTGTTTCGAGAATTAACCTGGTATCAAAGGAAGTGTAAGTAGCATCCGAAATATTCAGGATCTCCCTCATCAGGTTTTTTCCTCCGGACTCAATAAAAATAATATTATTTGACTGCTTTAGAACTGCTAAAGACTTTAACAGTTTCGTTTGGCTTCCTTCTCCTGCAATTATAAACCTAAGAAGCGGATGATTTTTGGCAGATTCTTCCGCTATATCGAGAAAATATTCAAGCTTGTTCGCTTTTCCCAGACTTCCTGTATAGCTTATCACAAATTGATCTTTCGCAATACCATATTTTGTAAGAAGCGTATCAGATTTTTCCTCTGATGTAAAAAAAATACCATCAGACATATTGGGAATCATCACCACTTCTTTACCATGTACAACTTTTAGAATACCTTCCTGAATACCGGGAGATAAAGCGATAATTTTCTCAGCTTGCCCGTAGATCCTTTTTTCTAAATTATACAGATAACGCTTTACAAAATAATTTTTGATCACGCCCATTTGTATTGGTGCCTCCGGCCACAAGTCCCGCACTTCAAATAAAAAAGGCATTCCAAAATTTTCTTTCAATTTCAAAGCGGCAAGTCCAACAGTAAGTGGCGTTGAACTGGCATAGCAAATATCTGCATCTCTAAATTCTTTCGCCTTCTGATAAGCCAGCTTTGCAAAGCGGATGAAGGATAAAATTCTTCTAAATGACCCGAAATTGTTTTTATAAGGTACAGGCAGGTAATGAACGTGAAATCCATTGATCGTCTTCACTTCATAAATATTTTTGTTATGAGCTGTTATGAGCTCCACCTGGTGACCGGCTTTTGCCAATGCGCCTGCCAGATGCCAGGAGCGTATAGCACCTCCCTCTTCAGGTGTTTTAAAATATTGATGAAGATAGATGATTTTCATAGCTTGAACTCCTTCTCAAGCCAAGCAGCAAGAACAGATAATGACCAGAGTTCAGCACTGAGATCACGCTTCCTGCTTTGGTGAGCTTTAATTATGCCCAGCACTTTATCATGCGATATGAAATTGTAAAGAATATTATTTTTATTTTTTAACCGTTCAATTAAACCGCCTCCATCTTTTTCCCTGAGCCATTTGCCCAGCGGCATTCCGAAGCCTTCTTTCTTGCGATGGCAAAATTCTTCACCGTCTCTTTTTGTAAGCATTCTTTGAAGCATCCATTTTCTTCCATATTTCAAGAGAAAGGATGGCTTAACTTTATCGACTTGCGTAAGGAGTAGTGAATCAAGAAAAGGAACTCTGACTTCCAGTGAATTTTGCATAGACATACTGTCTGTCATATTAAGCACATCGGAAATCAGGTATTCCGATTTGTCATGCTGCAAAGCCAAATTCAGGTAATAGTCTATGTCCTGCTCCTGATTTGATTTTATTTCAATAGACCTGACACCAAAAAAATCATCATTGAAATATTCCGAAGAACAGAAGTTTGAAAATGTTTTTTCAGGATCCTGATCTACCTGCGAAGTAAATTTATTGAGTAGCCTGAATTGCTTGCGGAAAGGATGATTAAATCCCGCTGGTAAAATTCTGCCAAACTTTTGCACAACATTGATCAATCCACGATTGCGGAATTTGAGATACCTGTTATATGCGATATGCCTGTTATATCCTCCAAACACCTCATCGGCACCGGCGCCGGAAAGCATCACTTTAACATGTTTGGATGAATACCTGGAGAGAATGTAAGTAAGCAGGGAAGCACCGTCGGCGATTGGCTGGTCCATCCTTGCAATGAAATCGTCAAACTGATGAAGTACGGAAGAAGTAATTTCTATCTGATGCAAATCAGACTGATACTTTTTTGCAGCGAGTCTGGCAAAATGATAATCTTCCGTACCAAAAGATTTATCTTGCTTTGAGTTGGCAATAGAAAAACTAGGAAAGCCCTTTATACCGACTTCATGAATGATTGCTAACAGCAGGGTTGAATCAACACCGCCACTCAAAAACAAACCCGCCGGCACATCTGCCAGCAATTGTCTTTGTACAGCCTCAACTAAAATTTCTTCAGTCTTCAGAAAGAATTTGTTTTCTTCTACGTCACTTGAAATTATGTCCGGCTTTTTGATATAGCTTTTTACTCTGCACTCAGCACCCAGCACCCAGCACTCCAAACACCTTCCTTCCTCCAACTCCCAAATCCCCTTATAAAAAGTCTTCGGCTTCTCGGCAAACTTAAATCTTAAATAGTGCTCAACCTGTTCACTGTTTAATTCTTTTTTCACCAATCCTGTTGCAAGAATTCCTTTGATCTCTGACGATGCTATAAAATACTTTTCATCTTCATAATAATACAAAGGCTTAATGCCGGAAGGATCTCTCGCGATGATCGCTTTTCCCTCCTGCTGATCATAGAAGACAAAGGCAAACATGCCATTCACTTTTTTTAATCCTTCCACTCCTTCGCTGATCAATAAATGTAGTAGAACTTCTGTATCTGAGCTGGTGCGAAAAGTGAATTTACTTTCCAGGGTTTTTCTCAGCTCCTTATAATTATAAATCTCACCATTATAAGCCAGAATATACCGTTGATCGGCAGAAACGAAAGGCTGATTGGCATCATCTTTAAGATCAATCACTTTCAGGCGGTTTGCTCCGATAAAGATGCTGGCTTTTGCTTGTTTGTATTTTTTAAATGAAGTCGCATCTGGCCCGCGATGTATTGTTGCAGCATTCATCTTGCCGATGAAGTTCTCATCGGGTCTGGATTCTTTGT
>DATMOV010000238.1:0-3579 GCA_035568055.1 Cytophagaceae bacterium | reverse complement strand
TTTTTACTGCTCCTCACCCTTCCTTTCTCTATACCATTTACCATCGGCTCAGTAAACATTGACCTTCCATCCGAGCCTCTGATGATCTTGCTGCTATTCCTGTCTCTGATCATTTTAATAAAAAATAAAAATACAGACCTGCGTTTTCTTCGTCATCCTATTACCCTTCTCCTGCTTGCTCATTTTGCATGGATGATCTTCGTATCATTTTTTTCTGTAGATCCATTACATTCCATAAAATACCTATTGTCCAAAGCCTGGTACATAGCGGCTTTCTATTTCTTCACCTGCATACTTTTCCAGAAGATCGAAGATTTCAGGAGAATTTTCTGGCTTTTGTTCCTTCCTTTTCTAGGTGTAATTTTTTATACGCTTATACATCATTATCAACTGGGGCTTGACTTCGAAACCTCCAACCAGCCAATGAATCCTTTTTTTTTAAATCATGTGCTATACTCAACTGCACTTGTTGTTTTTCTGCCCTTCGTTTTTTTCGCCTGCTTTAACAGGAATTACAATTTTAATGTCTTTAGAAATTTTATACTGAGCTTTGGCTTGCTCATATTTATCATAGCAATAGGATTTTCATATACCAGAGCCTCCTGGCTTGGAATCCCGCTTGGGCTCGGGGTTTACATCATCGTAAAAAAGAATCTGATGAAAACATCTTTGATTCTCATCGGTATTTTCCTTGTAGTTGCCGTTACATATCTTTCTATAAATTATAAATTCATGGATTATGCTCCGGATTTTAATAAAACCATTTTTCACAAAGGTGATATTGGAGGCCACCTGGAAGCCACCTATAAAATGGAAGATGTCTCTGGTATGGAAAGAGTGTACAGATGGGTAGCGGCAAAAAGAATGTTTGAAAACAAACCAATACTAGGCTCGGGGCCAAGCACCTTTTATCCTGAATATAAAAAATATACCCTTAATTCATTTCACACCTACGTAAGTGATAACCCTGAGATGTCTACCACTCACAATTATTACCTGATGGTTTTGTGTGAGCAGGGAATTATCGGCTTTGTACTTTTTTTAACGGTTTCAGTCATGCTCGTGATAATAGGCTCGAGGCTTTACAGAATCTCTCCCGACAGGCAACGCAGGAATCTCGCGATGGCATGCACCATTGCTCTCGTTATTTTTTACCTTCACCTCATGTTAAACGACCTGGTTGAAACCGATAAAGTAGGGTCTCAATTTTTTATTGTTATGGCGATATTGGTAAAGCTGGACTTATGGTCAAAGAACAAAGCAAGCAACGAATAAAGAAAGTACTCTAATAATTAAACAATAACAATATGCAGGATTTAATCAAAGACCTAAGTAAGGTTGAAAGATTATCAAATGGTACAAAATTCGAAAGGCTGCTTTCAAAACCATTTAAATATATTCTTGCTACAACTTATCTCAAACTTCTGTACCCATTAACAAAGAAAGGAATTATCAGAAAGACAAAAACATTCTTCAACAAAGAAATGTATGTTGTACTGCCTGCCGGGGCAGATATATACCTGATCGGCGGAAAGTCACATGATTCTGAAATTCGTTTGGCAAAATTTATAATCATGAATCTGGGTCAAGGAGATACTTTTATTGATGTTGGAGCCCATTTTGGATATTTCACCTTATTGGCTTCAAAAATTGTCAGCAAGAACGGTAAAGTTGCTGCATTCGAAGCTTCGAAAAATACATTTAGCATTCTGAAAAAGAATACTGACAATATTGAAAATATAAAAAGAATCAATAAAGCCATTTCCAATATCAATGAAAATTTAACTTTTTTTGAATTCCCGGTTTTATATTCTGAATACAACTCGTTTGATATTGAACAATTTAAAAAAGAGAAATGGATTACTAAGTTCCAGCCAGCTGAAATGACTATTAAAGCTATTACTCTTGACAGCTATATCACATCAGAAAAGTTGCGGCCAAAAATAATAAAAATTGATGTTGAAGGAGCTGAATTTAAAGTTTTGCAAGGGCTCAGAAATTTTTTAATCACAGACAACGATTGCTGCATTGTAGTGGAATACTTAAATCCCACCAGACACAATACTGAACATAGGAGTGCTAAAAGTTTTATCGAAAATTTAGGTTACAGTTCCTACATCATTGACAAGCAAGGAAGCTTATCCTCTATTACAGATATTGACGAATATCTCGTCAAAAATAATTTAGAATCAGAAAATGTAGTTTTCAAAATCAGGCGATAGAACAGGAAAGGAATGTGATATCATCCGGATACGCTTTGCTTCCCTTGAAGGAATTAAGCTCGGAAAACAATGCTTCATGCATTTTTTTCAGGTCATTCCTGTAGTTGTCTTTTACAAATCTCCTGATATTATCAAGCCCGAATTCCTCGTCAGCCTCATTGGAAGTTTCGCTAAGCCCGTCTGTATAGGCAAAAAGCAATGTTTCCGCTGAAATAGATATTTTTTCTTCTTCAATAAATGGCAGCTCATCAAAAGCGCCGAGCACTGTTGTACCTTTCTCCAGCACATGCATTTCACCTGTGTTGAATAATAATACCGGCGGGTTATGCCCGGCATTGATATAGCTTATTGTCCGCATGGCTGTGTTAAAAATAGCCCCGAAGAAAGTAATGAACCTGTCTCCCTTTGCACTGGATTTGATATTAATATTCAGCTCTTTTACAATTTCTTTAAGGTCATGGGTCTGGCGCGCAAGCGTTCTGAGAGAAGCCTGAAAATTTGACATGAGCAAAGCGGCTGACATACCCTTTCCTGAAACATCGGCGATACAAACCAGAAAACTGTCCTCATCAAGCTTTACATAATCATAATAATCTCCTCCGACCATTAGAGCCGGCAGATAGCTGGCATACATTCTAAGTTCTGCATAATCAGGAAGCTTTGAAGGAAAAAGACGCTGCTGTACATCCCTGGCTATTTCCAGCTCTTTGCGCATTGCCTCCTGCTCAAGCTGTTTACGGGCCAGCTTTTTGTTTTCAATAGCTACAATAACAATATTGGAGAAAGTTTGAATGAATGATAAATCAGTTTGCCCTTCATAATCTTTCATACCTCCAACCAGCACATAAGCGAGGATGCGGCTTTTATGCGCGATAGGTACAACCAGGCCAAAATCTTCAAAGCCTTTGATCTTACCTTCCGTACGGGATATTTCTTTTAATGCCAGGATCTCATCAGACAATAATTTTGTTTTGATTTCCGGCGAGGTGCCATATGATGCCTTGCAGCTCCACTCCTCATCCAGGACAAACAGCGCGAGTTTTTTTATGTTAAGATTTACTATGAGGGTAAAATGAAAAATCTTATAGAGAGATTCTTCAGGTACATTTGCATTAATAGCTTCCGTGACTTCCAGGAGGGAATTAAGTTCAAGGTTTTTAAGATGAAGCTTGTTCTCTAAAGAATCACCACTTAATGGCAGTTTTGGGATCATAAGCATCTCTTAAACCATTACCGAATAAATTGAATGATAATACCATGAGAAAAATACAGACGCTGGGTAATATCACCAGATAGGCGCCGTCTTTGGAAAGCATGGAGTTATATCCTTCAAATACCATCATACCCCATGAAGGCA
>DATMOV010000237.1:0-8510 GCA_035568055.1 Cytophagaceae bacterium | reverse complement strand
ATAATGAGTTCCACTATATTCAATAAAACAAATTTTGAACTTTAAATAAAGAAAAAAATCGTAAAATTTGGAGTAAATTTGTCTTTAATCTATGTTCTAATTACAAAATGGATTATTATTATTCCAACAAGAATGACAGCTACCAAATTTAATTAAAATATATTCTTCTTCTTAATCAATTGTTCTAGGCAAGCCATATGATGATGCTACGGGGCATATGGCACATTATATTAAGAAGTTACCTAGAAAATTGATTTCAATTTCAGTACAAAAATTTATAAAGGAAAGAAAAATTTCATGCAAAATTTAAAATATGGTCAGCGCCCCAAAGAGATCTTATTTTTAGACGGTTTGCGTGGATTGGCAGCCATATATGTATTGATCCATCACGCAAGATGGTTACTCTGGGAAGGATATAATGAAGGGTATTTATTGCACCCTCAGTCTTATACTTTTTTCGATAAAATATCAGTTCATTTATTTTCCCTATTTAAATATGGGCATGAAGCCGTATTGCTCTTCTTTGTACTTTCCGGATTTGTCATTCACCTGCGATATTCTTTAAGCATAAAGAGCGAAGGGTCTTCTGCGCAATTTGGACTTAGTACCTATTTAAGCAGAAGGGCCAAAAGAATTTTGCCCCCTTTTATTCTTGCTCTTATTTTTACTTTTATAATTGATAGTTTGGGAACTTCCTGGGAGCCGGGAATTTATCACGGACAAACTCCATATTCTTCAATCAATGAGAATATATCATCCAATCTTTCCATGAGTACGCTGGCAGGTAACTTGTGCTTTCTTATGAAAATCTATGTACCCTCATGGGGAACGAACGAAGTTTTATGGTCACTCGCTTGCGAATTCTGGTTTTATCTACTCTATCCATTATTGTTTCTAATTCATAGAAAATCCCGATTGATCTCATCACTGGTGGTAGTTGTTCTTTTCATAATAAGTGTTGTCTTTCCCTTACAGATTCCATTCCTGGCTCATAAAATATTTTATTATCTGATTATCTGGTGGCTTGGAGTATTGCTGGCGGATGTATATACTGGAAATTTAAATCTGAAATTCAAATACCTGAGCATACTTTCTACTGCCTTAATTTTGCTACCAATAAATGGAATTCCTCTTTTACTTGCCCCACTCAATCCTTTAATAATAGGTCTTGGGTTTACAGGAATCTTTGCAATTTTATTCAGTATGAAGGAAGATAATATTTTCATACAGAGTCTAAAGCGGATTAAGTGGCTGGGCAATTTTTCTTATAGTATTTACATCTTCCATCTCCCCCTTCTTGTATTTATGAGTGGATGGTTCATTCAGAAATACGGACATCTCCCCTCGCATTTTGGATATTCAATGGTGGGAATATTTGTCAGTCTTGGTATATCCTATATTTTTTATTTAATTGGAGAAAGGCCTTTCACCAAAAAGATAACTTCCATAAAATCATTTTTCAGGCTTTCAGAAATTGGAACAAAATAATAAAAAACAAGAACCTTGGATTTGCTGCCACCTTGGCGCAAGAGCACACTATCAATTTGCGAGGGCGCTGTATTCCGGTGATATTCTTAAATCCCTGATTACCGACGTCTGGGTCAGGGATAATTTTCTAATAAAAATTTTAAGGAATATCGCCTCATCCGGGATAGTTAAAAAGCTTTTGCAGAGGTATCATCCCAGCCTATCTCATGTGAAAGTATATTCATTCAGCTTGGCAGGAATATATTTTGAAGTCAGTAACCGCCTTCAAAAATTATCAGGCTGGAATCTTACTATTAAAAGAAATAATTGGTTCCAGGAAAAAACAAGTCAAATAATTAAATTAAAATATCCCGGACAAAATGAAATCCTATTCTCTTTTGCTTACACTGCTTTAAAACCATTTGAATACGCAAAATCAAAAGGGTGGAGAACGGTATTATATCAGATAGATCCAGGCATAGAAGAGGAAAACATTGTAAAGCTGGAAAATAGCAATGTAAAAAACTCAGACTGGGTGGCAGCTCCAACCAAATACTGGGAGGACTGGCAAAAAGAATGTTCTCTGGCTGATCGTATCATTGTGAACTCTGAATGGTCTAAGCACGCATTACTGAAACAGAATATACCTGGAGAAAAGATCAAAGTTATTCCTCTCGCTCATGAGCCTTCCAAAGAATCGTTAAATTTTGAAAGGAAGTATCCCGAATATTTTTCAAAGGACAACCCAATGAAAATTCTTTTTCTTGGAACATTGACCGTCCGTAAAGGAATGAGACCGTTAATGGAGGCTATAAACCTCATGAAATCAGAACCCGTAGAGTTTTGGTTTGTCGGAAACCAGGAGATGCAAATTGAAGAGAACAAACAGGTCAGGTATTTTCCTCATGTTTCCAGAGAGGATACGGCTGAGTTTTATAAAAAAGCAGACGTATTTATCTTTCCTACACTTTCAGACGGATTTGGATTAACACAATTGGAAGCTTTTGAATGGAAACTTCCTGTGATCAATTCAAGGTATTGTGGCGAAGTAGTTGAAGATGGTATCAATGGAATAGTATTGCCTGACGTAAGCGCGCAATCAATCACAGTAGCTTTGCGAATATGCCTGACTAATCCTTCCAGGCTCAAGGGTTTCTCTGAAAACACAAAAGCAAGACTAGATCAATATTCATTAAAAAACCTGAGCCAGGGTCTGTTTGAGATATTTAATTAACTATGCCTCTTACTATTTTCTTAAGTCTGTTTTTGAATCGAATAGGCATGATCCGTGCAATTTTTATTTTAAGATTAAATGTTTTCGCACGTTCGCTAATCTTAAAAAGATGATCAGAAGTGTAATTGTCTGATTTTTTACTAACCTGGATTTCTGCAGAAGAAACTAAAGGAAATTTCATTGCTGTTATAGCATTTTCTGAAAAGCGATCATCCCCTATCTGCGTGTTCGTCCCTCCTTCTCCAAATCCAATATTAGAAATCAGATTTACCGCAGGCGTAATAGCAATTCCATTATTCATCCAAATAGCAAACATCCATTGATAATCCCAGGTATCAATATTGCCGCTTTTAGCATACTTAAACATCTCCAGCCAAAAGGCTTTATCAATTTTTCTCTCAAATGTCTTATCAAGCTTTTGTTTAAAATCATTATTGCTGATCGTATCGAGATTCACATTATAATGCTTCCACGCCCTTCTCCAGCTCGCCCAGCCCCAGATATGATTGTACAAGGAGAAATAATAGGAGTCTTCTGTCTTAAAATCCTTCCCTTGAAAATTGCTGGCTCCTACATGCATGACTCTTTCATCATTGCTGTATTTAGCCAGTAACTCTTCCGCATACCTGAAAAAAGAAAGATCAGGCAGGCAATCGTCTTCAATAATGATACCTTCTTCCACTTGGTCAAAAAACCAGGTTATTCCGGTGCTTACGCCATATTTGCAACCAAGGTTTTTATCATCATACCTGAGTTTTACATCACAGGGCCAGTCAACTTTGTCTTTAACAGACCTGGTAAGCATACACCGCTCCTCCTCTGCTTTATTGCGTGGACCGTCAGCCGATATAAAAAGATATTTTGGCTTCATTTTTCTGATTTGTTCAAAAACCTTCAACGTAGTTTCCGGTCTGTTAAAAATCAGAAATAATATCGGAGTATTAAATTGCTCATCCATGTTCAGGGTATAAATTTAATTAAACTATCTATATTTGCCAGATGGTAATTTGGGGAGATATTCAAGGATAAATGAAGGTTTTACTAATAGGCCCTTTTCCGGATCCGGTCAATGGAGTTTCCGTGGCAAATATTAATTTGAAGAAATACCTCCTCGATAAAGGACTTAAGGTCTCTCATATCAATACCAACTTCCGCAATATAAGCTCCAAACAGGGAGAAGGCTTGCCTCTATTGCAAGTAGGATATTTCATCAGGTATTATCTCCAGGCATTCAAAGTCATCTTTACCAATGTAGTTTATATAACTCCCGGACAAACTTTTTTCGGTGTCGTAAAATATGCACCGTTTATTTTGACTTCACTCCTTTTCAGAAAACCCTATATCATTCATATACACGGCAATCATTTTGGCAAAGAATTCGAAAATCTGCATGGAATAAAAAAAAGAGTTTTCGCATTTCTTGTTTCAAAAGCGGGAATGGGTATTGTGCTCTCTCAAAGCCTGACGAAAAATTTCAATGGCTTATTGCCGGTTCATAAAATCAGGATGGTAGAAAATTTCGCCGAAGACGTTTTCTTTTTATCTGCAGATCCTGGTAAAAAATATGATAAGCTTAGAATTTTGTATATCAGCAACCTCATCAAAGAGAAAGGAATTCTGGATGTATTGCAAAGCCTCATCCTGTTGAAAGAAAAGGGAATTCCTTTTCAAGCCGAAATAGCAGGTAGCATAGAAAAATCTATTGAAAAAGAGTTTTATGAAAAAATCTTAAGCCTTCGCGATCATGTGATATATCATAAAGAAGCCAAAGGAGAAGTCAAAAAAGAGCTATTATTAAATGCGAATGTCTTTATCCTTCCTACCTATTACAGCATGGAAGGACAGCCCATCTCAATACTGGAAGCCATGGCATCAGGAAACGCTGTTATATGTACTGGATTGCCAGGCATCACTGATATTATTAATGAAAGAAATGCTATTTTTGTTGAAAGACAAAACCCTACTCAGATAGCGGAAAAGTTGGAGTACCTGGCAATCAACCTTCCTCAGTTAAAAGAATATGGAGAGTACAATGCCGCCTTTGCGAAAGAGAAATTCCGATTGGATATTTTCGGTGAAAAGATTTATCAAATTCTAAAAGAAGCATGCAGGACCTGAGCTCATTTAAGATGGACAAAAACTTCCGTGGCCGGCCCGCTCTGGTGGTACAGCTTTGGTGGCTGATAGATTCTTTGTTCTTCAGAACCTCACCTCAGGTCTTCTATGGCTGGCGCAATATGCTGCTGCGTTTATTTGGTGCGAAAATCGGTAAGCATGTGATCATCAGGCCAACTGCAAGAATTACCTATCCCTGGAAACTTGAAATCGGTGACTATTCATGGATCGGCGATGATGTCGTTTTATATTCACTGGGCCGGATCAACATCGGAAAGAATTCAGTGGTATCGCAGAAAAGCTACCTGTGTGCCGGCAACCACGACTATACAAAATCATCTTTTGATATATTCTCTTCTCCCATTACCGTTGAAGATGAAGTATGGATAGCGACAGATGTTTTTGTAGGCCCCGGAGTAACTATTGGCAAAGGAGCGGTCGTTGGAGCCAGGAGTTCCGTATTCAAGTCAGTGGAGGGCGGAAATGTGTATGCGGGGAATCCTTTGAAGATGGTTAAGAAAAGAACGGAGTGCTGAGGTGGGTGTAATAATCTTCCTTTTATAATAACCACTTCGTCTTGCTCAGCACTAAAAATCCAAATTCTTAAATCCATATTTGGCAGTCAGATATATCATATTTTTAGTACTTCCATCAATTTAAAATTGAGATAGAGCTTTTCTTTACCTACTTGTTCACTTTTTAGAAACCCTGCTTTTTCCAATTCTACCAGGTAATTCCCAACAGTTTTTAAATTTCCCAATCCGGCGCTTTCCAAAAAATTACGTTTTGTATAAGGTAACCTGAATAGGATTTCGAGTAAATCTTTTGAGTACACCTTGGGGAGTTTCTTTTGTATCTGCTCCCCCATTCTATTCATTACTTCTTCAATGTCTCCAATTTGTTTTCTTCCCTTTAAAGCCGTTTGTTCTATCATATCCAGCATATACAAAATCCATGTTTCCCAATCTCCATTCTCTGTTACATTGCGGAGATTCTTATAATAATCACTTTTGTGGTGAATGATATAATTACTTAAATATAATGCAGGCATTTCCATCAAGCCTGTTAATTTCAGGTATAACAATAATATAATCCTTCCTGTACGTCCGTTGCCGTCAAAAAACGGATGAATAGCTTCGAACTGGTAATGGATTATGCCCATTTTTATAAGCGGATCAAGCCCGTCATCTATATTGATAAATTCTTCCAGGTTTTTCAACTTTTTTCTTATCACCTCATCACCCTGAGGAGGAGTATAAACTATCCTATTCGTAGAAGGATTTGTTAGCTGCGTTCCAGGCACATTTCGTATCCCTGACTGATTCTCTTTTATAATTCGCATAATTGCAATAAAGAGATTCGTTGTAAGCACAGGCTTTTTACTAAGCTGCTCTACACCATACCATAGGGCATCTTTATAATGAATAACTTCTTTGGTAGCTAAGTTTTCGATTTTTTTCTCTGCAATGGACGCCTTGAACAATTCATCCTGTGTGGTAATGATATTTTCAATAGCTGAACTGGCCTGTGCCTCCTGCAAATTAATTGTATCAATAAACAGTGCCGGATTGGGCAAATTGGTAATGGCACCTTTCAACTCAGATAATGCCCTGCTGGCCTTAATGGTTTTCTTAAGTACAGCCGTGCTTTCTATTTCACCTTTAGGTGGCAGAAGCGGCAGGCTGTTATATGGTTTTTCCGGATTATAGGACATATTTCTGTTTTATGAACAAGGGCGTTCGTTGCCCTCATATTTAATACAAAGGTAAATATAATATTTTTTTGCCCTCGTTAGTATTTTAGAGGTAAAAAATACCCTTGTTGAATAATGGCTTGCCACAGATATTTTTGTAGGTTCCCGAGTAACTGTTGATAAAGCAGCAGCCGTCGGCGCGAGAAGTTCTGTTTTAAAAAATATAGAAAGCGGTTATGTGTTATAGGACATATTTCAGTCTTCATACAATTGTTGGAGGATAGCAGGTAAGGGCTTCCAGCCACCATCTGATAAAATTCAATGGCAATGCAGGCGAGCAGTCCGCTGTCAACTAAGATTGGTACCGGAGACATTACTATCGTGGTAATGGTAGTTGTACCACCCATCATAGAACCGATCGGCAGCAATCCAGACATTCCAAAGCTATTCAGCGCATTTCCCGCAGGGTCCGTCGCTTCGTACTTCTTCGAGTCATCGGATGACTAATTGCACTGACCCTAATTTATTCATCCGATGACTGAAATATTTGTTCTTATTCAATATACAAAATGAGTCATCGGATGAAGTGTGTGCAGAATCCCTTGAAGGAGCTCCTCCGAAGATTCTTTTGCTAAAAATAAGCGGCTATTTTAAGTCAGAAAAAAATTGTATCTTTGAAATTAAAATATGATTATTTCATGTTTTGTCCTCTTTTGAAATTCAATACTGATCATATAAACCATCTATACAATGAAATCTTTCTACATTAAAATTTCTTCCGTAATTTTTGCACTGCTGTTTTCAATGCAGGCCTTTGGAGCTATTCTCCCCCCTACTGTTGATAATAATAATGATTCCGGTTTGGGTTCACTCAGAGCTGCCATAATCTACGCAAATGCCCACCCTGGATATACAATTGTATTTTCAGCTTCATTTGCTGGTATCATTAATTTAGTAACTCCTTTAGATACGATTAAATCAACCACGATCATTGATGGCACCACGGCTCCGGGATATAATTCAACCCTTGGCATACCAGGAGTTTCTATAAAAGGAGTTGGCGTAAGAGCTGGCCTGGTAATATCAGCAACCAGTGGTGCATCATTCTCAATTATAAAAGCAATTCAGATCGAGGACAATGTTAACTCCAGCGTAGGAATAGATGTCATTGGATATGATGTCAATGGAGCCACCAATGTTACGATAATTGGCTGCTACCTGTTTACCGATTTCTCAAGCCCTAATAAGGATGGTTTCAGGCCGGCTGATAATGCCGCCCTTGGTATACGCTTTAGCAATTGCTTTGGAGGAGTTATTGGTGGGGCAACCCCTGATTCTGCCAATATTATCAATTGCCAATTACCCTTCTATTTTGTTAATACCAATTTGGGGAAAGCCAGGGGAAATTTTTTAAATACTGATAAAAGCGGAAACACACCATCTGGAACGAATCCCGGTACTTTTAATACAGGTTTCTCTTTATTTACAGCCACAAATCTCATAATAGAGCAAAACACAATCGGCTATGTTTATACAGCAATAAATTTATCAGGCGGCTCTAACAGCAATGTCATCCGAAATAATTACATAGGAACCAATGCAGCAGGAACATTGAAGATTTCCAATGGCCAGGGAATTTGGTTTTCAAGTGGAACTAATAATTACAATACAATTACCTCCAATATTATCGCAAATTCCACAGGTGGAGGAGCTATTTATATGTTTAGTACAGGTGTTAATAATACCATTTCTCAGAATAGCTTTTATTGCAACGCCGGTGTCGGTTATTCCGGCGGCTGGAATAATTCTTATACTATACCTGCTTTTACCAAAGCAACCTATACCATATCAGCAGGGTCAATAACTGTTTCAGGAACTTCCAGTCCCTATGACCTGATTGAGTTTTTCCTTGCGGATCCATGCTCCGGTTCTGAAGGTAAAACTTATATTGGTTCTACGAATGCTGGTATTTCAGGTACCTGGTCTGCATCACTTCCCTTT
>DATMOV010000236.1:0-3967 GCA_035568055.1 Cytophagaceae bacterium | reverse complement strand
TCTTAAAACCAAGCCCAATTCTAACTCCCCCCTAAATCAAAACTCCTAACCCCTCATTCCTGGAAAAAAATCAATGTTCCTCTGTCTTCGTTACTTTATTACGCAGCGGTTTATTATTAATATAGCTGTCAAGGATTTCGTCAAGCTGCTCCACGCCTATTCTTTTGGCGATTATTTTTTTCTTTTCATCAAGCAGGTAAATCACAGGTGTGCTGTAAATATCATATTGAATCCTGAAGTTGCATGAGAGGTGATTGTCCATGACATTCATCCAGTTCAGCTTATGCTCACGCACATATTTCTTCCAGTCCTTTGGTTCTCTGTCTATATTCACAGCATAAACGTCCACACCTTTGCTGGCATATTTTTTATACAGATCATATAATTTAGGGGTTTCTTTCTGGCAATGGCCGCAGTTAGGATCCCAAAAGTAAGCGATGGTATACCTGGCTTTCATGCTATAGAGCGTATGCGGATAATCCAGCGAATCCCATAGGGTAACATTCGGCATGTTCTTACCGATCAATAAAGGTTTTAGGATATCAGCTCTTTCGATGATCTTTTTAAGTGTCGCGGTATCCACCCAGTAAGCCTGTTTGGTTTTATAATACTTCTCTACCATGTGTACAAAGACGCCGTCTGAACCCATCAGGTTGGATGTTTCGTAGGTCGTGGTAACATACCATACCACATATTTAAAAAGTTCTTTGTTGCCCTTTGCTTTTGTGGCAAGATAATCGGCGGATTTATTGATTGAATCAACTGTGGGCACAGTAAGGTTTGACATATATTCTTTAATCTTCTGGTGAAAGATCGGTGTGCGGATGATGCGGTCATCGGTAAAATCTATGTGATCGAAAAAATGAGCCTTATAAAAATTAAATTCAAAGAGACTATCTTTTCTGGCTTTCGCAACGTCCTTCTCTTCTTGCGTTGGCTGAACAATGTCCATACTGTTGTAAATTTTGGCTACAAAAGTCTGGGGGTGATTCTTAACGATGTCTTTACGATAGTTAATAATATCCTTATCAATATTCTCCATTTGTGTTATGATCGCTGTGGAATCTGATTTGATTTTTGCTTTGGCAAGCTGCTTCCTCAGTGAATCAATAGCTCTGCCTTTGGGATATAGATACTGCAGATAACCATAAAATAATTTATTCTCGGCAGAACCGGTTACTTTCATGTGCCTGACATAATCAGCCGTGTCTGTTTCAAGAGAGAAAAATTGTTCTGACACTATAAATTCAAAATATCTTTTGTCGGGAAGAACAGCCATGTATATCCCTCCCGGAAGTGCTTCTTTACCGTCAAAGATAAATAAGCCTTTGGAATCAATGCGGGCCGTATCTTTCAGATACTGTTTATCCCCGTAATGATAGGCCAGATAAACTACGGTATCTTTGAGCCCTTTCACCTTTATTTTAATGGAATATGCGGGAGGAAGGGCAAAAGCCGGGATGCATGAAAGCAGAAAAAGAATACAGTAAGCGTAAATAAGTTTCATAATTAAATCAGTTATTCTTCAATCAGTACTAATGGCGCAACTAATATTGTACCAGAAATTAGCATAAAATTAACAATAATAAGAAAGTAAGTTTGATAAAAAACAGAAAAAGTCTCTCAATAATTGAGAGACTTTTTAATATTAGGGTAAAAAAGTACTATTGTACTTTCTTAGCTAATTCAGCACCGGCTTTGAATTTTGCAACTTTCTTAGCCTTGATTTGAATAGCTTTTCCTGTTTGAGGATTTCTGCCAGTTCTGGCTGCTCTCTTAGTTACACTAAAAGAACCGAATCCGATGATGATAACCTTATCACCTTTTTTCAAGGCTTTAGAAGTTACTGTTACGAAAGAATCAAGAGCTCTTTTTGCATCGGCTTTTGAAAATTTGGTTTCTGATGCGATGGCATCAATTAATTCTGCTTTGTTCATGTTGTTGGGTTTAAGCTTAAACAATAAATTACAATAGTTCCCAAAATTATATTAATTATTAAACTCTGCAATAATTTATCAATAAATATTATTAGTAACCATGCGGATTTCAGGAGATGTTGTGGATAAATATTTCATTCGGGTGGCTTTCATTTTAGATTTATATGGCTACTTTCCAAGTGTAAGAGGAAAATCCGCTGCCCGGAAGCATTGAAAACACTTTGCGCTATCCCTTCAACAATTATATCCAGAGAAGTGAAAACGACGAATGCAAGCGGGGATTATCGGAAAAAAAGAGGGCCGGAAAATAAAATGGGAGCTAATCGATGAAGCTATTTATGAGGTCAAAAAAAGAGGCTTTCGCCTCTTTTTTCAAACAAACCCAACCTTAAATAATTTTTTACCGCATGAGAAAGTGAAACTTCTTTCAATCCTGATTCAGATGATAAATTTTCCGCTTTTTCAAATACAGCAGAAGAACTATTAGACCCGAATCAGCTTCGTATATAACATATGTGTTGACATTATTTCAAATTCTTATATGAATGTTACCACCCTCCCCCTAATGCCTTGTAAATATTGACCATAGCATTCATTTGCTGCTTTTTGGTTTCAATCATATCAAATCTCGCTTCCAGAGCATCGCGTTGAGTCAGCAATACCTCCATATAATCTGCCCGGGCTGACCGGAAAAGTCTCAGAGAAATATCGATCGACTGGGTAAGCGCCTCCACTTGTAGTGTCTTCCGCTCATAACTATTTTCCAGGTTACTGATATTGGATAGCTGATTAGCTATTTCTATGTAACCGTTTAAAATGGTACGCTGATAGTTGTAAACGCTTTGTGTCTGTCTTGCATTGGCAGAATAGTAATATGCCTTGATCGCATTCCTGTTGATTACAGGCCCGAACATCCCTCCTATCAGAGAATAAATCGTTGATTGGGGAAGACTTACTAAGTTTTGGGGGCTGAATGCTTCGACACCCACTGCTCCGGTAAGCATGAGCGTAGGATAGAAATAGGCCCTGGCCACTTTTACATCCAGCTTGGATGCTGCCAGTTCCTGCTCGGCCTGCATGACATCAGGACGATTCTGTAAAAGCTGTGATGGAATACCTGCACGAATAGAATCAGGCACTAAACTGGTAAAGGTTTGAGAATTCCTTACAATAGGCTGAGGGAATCTTCCGACGAGAAAATTGATTCTGTTCTCCGTCTGAATGATCTGCTGCCTGATGTAGAACTGACGGCTCTGATTCTTGAGCACTTCGGCTTCAAACCTGCGCACGGCCAGTTCAGTGACCCTGGCAGCCAGTTTTTCCTGCTTCACTATCCTCAGCGCATTCTGCTGAATCTCTATATTCCTTGTCAGAATTTCCAGCTGATTATCCAGCGCCATCAATTCGTAATAAGAGTTGGCTATTTCGGCAACCAGTTTCGTCTGCAGAAAATTTCTCCCCATCTTAGTGGCAGCAAATCTGTACATTGCAGCTTTTTTCGCATTCCTCAGCTTTTTCCAGATATCCACTTCCCACGAAACGGTGGCTCCAAGCATGAGATCAGCCAAAGGCTCAGGAATACGCTTCCCCGGCTTAATTTCAGTATTGGCATCAATAGCACCCATTCGTGTATATCGGCCGGCTTTGTCGACTCCTGTCATACCCCCGATATTGATAAAGGGAAGATACTGCGCTTTCCTGGCTCTTACTTCGTTTTGGGCAATGATGATGTCCTGCAAAACAATGTTGAATTCCTGATTATTACTAAGCGCCGTGTCAATAAGCTGTGCAAGGTTAGGATCTTTAAAAAAATCCTTCCATTTTACCTTCGCAGTATTAACAGTATCCAGTGACCCTTTGTAACTCTGAGGAGTGTTCCTGTTCTCTGTTTTCTGAACAATAATAGGCGCACAGGCACCAACCGCCAGAGAAATGGCAGCGATGCCGATGTATTTCAATATTCTAATTTTATGCATGATGATCATCATCTTTTTTTTCTTCTTCGTCTTCTGTTACTGGAAACTCATCCA
>DATMOV010000235.1:0-6590 GCA_035568055.1 Cytophagaceae bacterium | reverse complement strand
CTTCTGAGTACTGACATGAAGGCACCCGATCCCGCGGCCAGTCCGAAATCCCTCACCAGGCTGCGGATATATGTTCCTTTGGAACATACTACTCTGAATTTTATCAAAGGCAGCTTAATGGATGTAAGTTCAAATTCTTTTATAAAGACTTCTTTTGGCTGTAACACGACATCTTCACCGCGCCTTGCCTTATAGAAGAGTCTTTCACCACCTACTTTGATGGCTGAAAACATGGGAGGGGTTTGTAAGATGTTCCCAATAAATTTTTTAACGCAGTTTTGTAATTTTTCTTTGGTAACATCTGAAATATCGAATTCCTGATCAACTTCTGTTTCACGGTCAAAAGAGGGGGTAGTCTGGCCAAGCACCAATTCTCCTTCATATTCTTTTTCCAAATCCTGAAATTCACTGATTCTTTTGGTAAATTTTCCTGTGCATATAATAAGTAGTCCGGAAGCTAGTGGATCCAGTGTGCCGGCGTGACCCAATTTTTTTATTTTCAGCCTGTTTCTGACCTTTCTTACCACATCGAATGATGTCCACTCGGTTGATTTGTCAATCAAAAGAACTTCACCTTCCACAAAATTAAATGCCATCAGTCAACAATTTTTAAATCCACTCCGGATGCCAGCAGTGCCAGCAGTACCAGTCCTAGTATTATTCTGTAATATCCAAAGATTTTAAAACCGTGGCGGGTAAGGAAGCCAATAAAAAATTTAATAGCCACAATAGCTACAATAAAAGCTACTACATTCCCAATAGCAAGGAGGGAAAGATTGCTGCCTAGCAGTAGGTCTTTATCGTCATATAAGCTTTTAACTGTCGCGGCGAACATAGTAGGAACTGCAAGAAAAAAAGAAAATTCGGCGGCTGTCTTTCTGTTCAGCTTCTGGGTTAAGCCTCCGATGATCGTAGCGGCTGACCTGGATACACCTGGTATCATGGCCAATGTTTGAAAAACTCCTATTAAAAAGGATTTTTTATAACTAATGTCATTCTCTGGTGTATCTTCATTTTTAGCAAACCACTTATCTATAAATATAAGAACGACTCCGCCAAGGAGAAGTGTGATTGCCACCACCCATACATTTTCAAGGAGCAGCTCTATTTTCTTTTTTAACAGAAGCCCTAACACTACGGCTGGAATAAAAGCGCAGAATAGTTTTATATAGAAACCGAAGTCTTTAAAGAAACTTTTGAAATAAAACACTACCACTGAAAGAATTGCGCCAAACTGAATAGACACAATATATACCTTGGTAAAAGGGCTTTCAGTAATACCCATTACTGCCGAGGCAATAATCATATGGCCCGTGGATGATACAGGCAGAAACTCAGTAATTCCTTCTACGATGGCAAGGATGATTGCCTGGAGAATGCTCATTCTCTGGTTTTAGGTTTGTATAAAATAGCGAAGAATTGAATAATAAATCCAAAGAATACTATAATAGGGCCAACAGTAAGACCAAGCATCCCAAAGCCATATTCTTCTTTGTCCATAGTCATAATAATAAATCCGAGGATAAGAATTGCAATGCCTGCCAGCATCAACATATAGTTGATTTTTTCAAAAACCAGTTTACTTTTGTTCATATAGTTAAATTAGTAAAGTTCGTCCAATGACATTTTTAAATAAGTATTGATAGCCCTGAATGAGCTAAGCAATCCGATAATAATTCCAAGAATAAGAAGACTCCCCAGTATGATGATAACGGTTTCTGTCTCCTGTAATTTTATAAGGTCATTGATTTCTGAGTAGGCATATTGAATGAGTATGGCAAGAACAGATGCTGCGATAATTCCGCTGAAAAGTCCCTGCAATATTGCCCTGATCAGAAATGGCATTTGTATAAATGTTTTGGTCGCGCCCACCAGCTGCATGCTGCGGATAAGGAATCTTTGAGAGAAAAGTGCCAGTTTTATTGTGTTATTAATAAGAAGGACAGAAGCTGTCAGCAGAATAGCTGCGAATCCTATAAAGATCAGGCTTATGCTTTTGATGTTAGAATTTATCCTGGAGATCAGGTTTTCCTGATAATCTACTTCAAATACTCCTTCCATATTCTGAAGATCCGCAACGATCTTCTTCATATGCGTAGAGTCTGAATAGGCTGGATTGAGTTTTACTGTGATTGATCCCCGCACGGGATTATCTTTAAGGACTTTGTAAAAATTTTCACCGGTATCCTGAATGAATTTCTTTGCCGCTGAATCCTGGGAGATATAAATTAATTGTGGCGTATTATTTTTTTTTAAAACATAAGGCTGTGAAGTGATGATCTTGTTGAGGCTTTGGATTTTATTTTCGCTCAATTCATTGTTGAGGTATACATGTATTTCGATTTTTTCCTTGATAATCCCCGAAAGCTTATTGGCATGTACAAATATTACAGCGAACAGGCCTATGACAAAAAGAGCCATTGTCATGCTGAAAACAACAGTGAGGTATGGATAACTGCCTAATTTCTTTTTCCGACTTTTAACTTTCTGGGGCATTTTAATCGATTGATTACAAATTTAAGAATTAATTTGTAATCAATCGGAAATAAAAAAAACCTTGCAGAAAGTTCTGCAAGGTTTTTTTTATAGAGTAATTGCTATTATTTATTTCTGATTTCGTTAAGCTTATGAAGTGTTTCTTTGTTGCTGATCAGTTCCAAAGCTGTAATGTCTATCTGATTTTGTTTTAAGCCATAGTACTTATCTTCGAAGTAAAGGTAAAGTTGCTTGTCTTTAAGGGTATTCAACTCAAGGATCTCGTATGGTTTAGAATCAAAGTCTCCATAAAGGAATAGCTTATTGTTATAATACTGATAGAATAAGTTATGCTTTTTGTCTTTGATTTTTTCAATCTTTAGGTTATCGAGGCTTGACTCGTCATTATTATTGCCCACATCACCTTTCGGCATACTGATGTTGTTATCAGACTTGATGCCATCACCTTCTTCGTGCCTATCTTTTACATCAGGGGTATTGAATGCAGGATTAACAGATTCAACCGTAGTCTGGGTGATTGTTCTCGTAGTTCTTGTAATGATAGTACTATTGCTGCTTTGATTGCTGGTTATCACCGTTCCTTTAATATCAATGTTATTGGTAGTATTATTCGTTTTTTCTTTTTCAGTGATTACTTCAGGCTTGCTATTGTTTGTAATTACTGTTTTCTCAGGAGAAATGACAGTGTTGTTGGTAACAGGTATATTCTGATTATTCTTTTTATTGTTGTTGAGATAATTATATCCCGCGAAGGAAATAAGTCCGGCAAGCAGTATCGAAGCTGCAACTTTTAATCCTGTATAGTTGGTTGTTGTTGTGACATCTATGTTATTAAGCCTATTCTTAAGCTGGGCTTTTCTATGCTCTTTCAAAGACTCAATAATGTCTTTCTGCAGATCTATTTCATTATTAAGAAGTGGATCTTTTGCCAGCTCATTCTGAAAGGAGGCTTTATCTGCGGCGGACATCTTATTAGTGATGTAAGCTTCGATATTTTCTGGGTTGTAGAGTGGTTGGTTCATATTTAATCTAAAAAATCACTGGCTGTATATAATGTTTTTATTTTTTTATCAAGTTCTTGTTTACACTTGTATTTTTTTGTTTTGGCAGTGTCTGAGCTTGCAAAGCCAAGCTTTTCTGCTATGTCCGTCATCGACATATTATCAAAATAATAATAGGTCAAAATATTTTTGCACGTTTCTCCGAGATCGTTGATACACTTGTTGATGATCTCTATTCTTTCTTTCTTATCAATATCAATAATCTCAAATTCATTCGTTTCTTCATTGCTCAGTTTTCCTTTTCTCTCCAGTTCTTTCCTCCATAGATTCTGACATATGCTATAAAGGTAAGTGCTAATCTTCGATGTGAGTATAAAATCATCAGCCAGAATCTTTTGCCATATAACAATTAAAGCTTCCTGATAAATATCCTTTGCCTCATCTTCGCTCCCATTGTTTTTGATGATCATCTTGACCATCATCTTGTAATTTTTCTTATACAAGAAGTCCAAGGCACTTTCATCTCCCTTCCTTATACTCTCTATGATCTCACTGTCCTTCATTGCTTATATACGTTTAAAATAATAATAGTAACCGCTTTAATTCTATCTTTTTTCTTCTTTAAAGAACGAGAAAGGTAATTGTATTAATATGTGGCTGATTTTAAATTATATAAAGTTATTTTTATTTTATTAAACCTCCAAATTTTGGTTTTAGTGAGGTAAATATCTTCTTATTATCGAATCCTGCCGACTAGATTTTATTTTGTTAATTATTGAATTGTATGCTAGCTTCTTATATTTTAATTTCTTCCAATAATTTCTTTTATTCTAAACATATTCATATTGTCTATGGTTAGTTAATATATCTAAAATGCATTCAATATGCCTTACACTTACAACAAATTTCCTGCTTCATTTATCCATTTAAGGCTGGAAGAAAGAAATAAAGCGATTGTAATAGCAAATACACTTATTGAGGAGGGTTATCCGGATCAAATGGCTCTATCGATTGCTATCTCTAATGCTAAGCAGTGGGCATATTATTATTTTAATGAAGGCTTGGGAGGAAAACAAAATATCAATGTCCATTTAGTCCCCAATCCGCAAGGATGGGCATTAATCTCTGAAGATGTAAATACAATAATTTTCATTTGCCATGCTAAAACTGAAGCTTTGCTTAAAGCCCGCTCATATGCTAAAACTGAAAAGCTGAAGCTTTTTATTCATTCCGAAGAAGGAAAAATTCATGACATTGAAAGTTTCGTTGTAAACCTTCCCCATAAAGAAAACCGTGAATTTGATGAGGAAAAATTATTGATCGACAGAGGAAGAAGTAATATTGGAAATAAAAGTTTCCTTCCTAAACGAAGACATTCGCAACTGATCTTCAGCCCTATGGTGGCTTTATAAATTTTTAACAAGTGCTAAATTGTACTATTTTTTAATCTGAGCGTGTCTCAATACAGACACGCTTTTTTTATGTCCGGTGCAGCGAAAAAGCCTCGCCGGTTTTCTATACTGGAAGGAATAGTATTGATTATTTTCCTCTGGCTTTGTCCAGAAGTTGATTAAGTTTTAATAGATCTTCTTTGCTGAGTGAAGAAATAATATTATTAAAATTATCAATCTTCTTGTCTATCTCATTCAGAAGCTCAAGTCCTTTTTCTGAGATCATAATATCAACGGATCTCCTGTCGCTGGAACTTTGTGTTCTTTCAAGAAGTTCTTTTAATCTCAGTCTTTCGACAATCCTGGAAGCATCGCACTCTTTATCAAGCATACGCTCTTTAAGCAGAATGATGGTACAAGGCTTGGGATGTTGCCCCCTCAGTATTCTAAGAATATTGAACTGCTGGGGAGTAAGTTCAAATTGCTTGAAAAAAGTCCTGGCTTTGGAGTCAAGCCAGTTAAAAGTATAAATGAGATTCACAATAGCTTTGTGATTCTCATTTCTGAATTCCTTCTGTTTAATTTCTTCTTCGAGTCGCATGCTTCAAACTAACCATTTTAAAAGGAATGCGAATATAACAGATTGGATTTTAAAATGTTTGTTTCAAGATTTTCTTTAATTGATAAATTTTAAAAACTCAGCTTTGGTAGCGTTATTTTTAAATTTACCACTGAAGTTTGAAGTTACTGTACGGCTGTTTGTATCATTCACTCCCCTGGAAGACACACATAAGTGAGCCGCATCAATGATGATAGCAATATCTTCAGTTTGCAGGCTTTCTCTGAGTTCACTGGCGATCTGAACCGTAAGTCTCTCCTGTACCTGGGGCCTTTTGGCATAATACTGAACGATCCTGTTGATTTTAGACAAGCCTATCACTTTGCCACTTGAAATATAAGCGACATGGGCCTTGCCAATGATCGGCACAAAGTGATGCTCACAATTGGAATAGAAAGTAATATTCTTTTCTACAAGCATCTCATTGTATTTATATTTATTTTCAAACAGCCTTACCTTGGGTTTATTGGCAGGATTTAATCCGCTGAAAATTTCCTTGATATACATTTTAGCGACACGGGCCGGAGTTCCTTTCAGGCTGTCGTCATTCAGGTCCAGTCCCATGACAAGCATGATCTCTCTGAAATGTTTTTCAATAAGGGCCATTTTCACGGAGTCGTCCATTTCAAAAGCATCCCGTCTTAGCGGAGTGTCATGAGAAGATGCTACATGTTCGTCACCTATTTCATCAATAGAGAAATCCTTAAAAAGTTGGGTATTCAACAAAGTTTCTTTCCGTTTCATACAGAGTAATCTTTAAATCGTAATTATTATCAATTTTTTCTCTTAAAATATTCCAGACGACAACCGCTATATTTTCTGCGGTGGGATTCAGGTTTTTAAATTCTTCCACATCCAGATTCAGATTTTTATGGTCAAACCTTGAGATGATGTTTTTCTTAATGATATCGCTTAAAAACTTCATGTCAATAACATATCCTGTGTCTGGATTAGTTTCACCAATCAATTTGACCACCAATTCATAATTATGTCCATGATAGTTGCGGTTGTTACATTTCCCAAAAATCTTATTGTTTTCTTCATCTGTCCATGCAGGGTTGTAAAGCCTATGGGCAGCGTTAA
>DATMOV010000234.1:0-8418 GCA_035568055.1 Cytophagaceae bacterium | reverse complement strand
GATCCCTGAAGGTAGTAAAACGGCGAAAGGCAGGGCGCTTCAGAACCTTATCCAGATAGAGCCGAGCGAAAAGGTACGCGCAGTCATCAATGTAAAAACATTAAGCGACGACGACTATATCAATAACAACTTCCTGATCATGTGTACCGAACAGGGTACCATCAAGAAAACTACCCTTGAGGCATATTCCCGTCCCAGAGCAGGCGGAATTAATGCCATTACCATACACGAAGGTGATCGTCTGCTGGATGTAAGGCTAACACGTGGCAATGATGAGATCGTTATCGCACTTAAATCAGGAAGAGCGATCAGGTTCAACGAAAGCCAGGTAAGGCCAATGGGCAGAACAGCCGCAGGTGTGCGCGGAGTTACCTTGCAGGACGAAAATGACAAAGTAGTAGGACTTTGCGCTGTGAACAATCCGGAAATTAATTTACTGGTTGTTTCGGAGAAAGGCTATGGCAAAAGATCAGACATCAATGATTATAGGATCACCAATAGAGGTGGCAAGGGAGTGAAGACCATCAATATCACCGATAAAACCGGTGCGCTTGTTGCTATCAAGGAAGTTACCGATAACGATGAATTAATGATCATTAATAAAACCGGTATTACCATACGGATTGAGGTGGCTGACCTAAGGGTAATGGGTAGGGCGACGCAAGGAGTGAGGCTAATCAAATTGAATGAAGATGATGAAATATCCTCTGTGGCCAAGATCGAAAGGTTCGCTGCCATTATAGAAGAAGCTAAACCGGAAAGCTCCGAAGGAGAGATTAATCCGGAAGCAGGGGAAGTAACCCAGGATACACCTGATCCAACAGAATAGTTTGCTGATTTTTACAATTTTATCTGTTAATACTTAAATTATTTATTAAATGCTAAAAAAAGTAATTTTACCCGCTATTTTCATGCTTACCATGCATGTTGGGTATGGGCAGCATGCTGCGGTAACCAATGCGGTTTTATATCGTCAGTCAGGGGAGCTTGATAAAGCCAAAGAGCAAATAGACCTCGCGATTACAGATGAGAAAACCAAGGCTCAGGCAAAAACCTGGTATTACAGGGGTCTTATTTATGCTGATCTGATTACAACCGTTAATCCCGGTTTTAAAACGCTTAGTGCCGAACCCTTAAAAGAATCTTGCGAATCCCTTCAGAAAGCCAAGGAACTGGATCCTTCAAAAGGAGAATACTATAAGCAGTCAGATAATAAGCTGAATGAATTATGGGGAGAGGCGGTCAACGCAGGCGGAATTTCTTATGAGAATAACAAGTATGAAGATGCCATCAGGAATTTTGAAATCGCCCAGCAAATAAAGCCTTCGGATACTACAGCTTATGTATATGCTATGTGGACGGCAGAGGACATGAAAAGGAATGACCTGATCACAAAATATGCCAGCACATTGATGAGTAATAACTACAAAAGTGTGTATATATATCAAAAGTTAATACAGATAGCCAATCAGGAGAAAGATTATAACAAGGCACTTGAAATCTCAAAGAAGGGCTTGGCTGACTTTCCCAAAAACCCCGCGTTGATACAGGATCAGGGTGAATTATATGTTAAAACCGGCAATACCCAGGGAGCTCTCGAAAACTTCGAATACCTTGCAAGCATTAAGCCGGGCAGCATAGAATTTAATTTGTATGCAGGCAGCATGAATGAAAAACTGGATAAAGATGACAGAGCTATTGAATATTACAATAAAGTGCTGGCTTTAGATCCGGCAAATGTTACCGCTAATTTTAATCTGGCTTCCATCTATTATGGCAAAGGAAAAGAGGTGCTGGACAGAGTAAATGCAAATTCAGATATTCATTCACACCACACTACAGGCAAAGAAACTGAACAGGAAGGCAAGAACTTTCTGCTGAAATCTTACGATTATGCTTCGGCATCACTTAAAGGTTCGCAGGAGGAAGGTGATAAAAAGGATGCTATGGATATGATGGACAAGATCAATAAAGCCTTAAATCGTAAAGCACCTAAATTAAGGAATGAGGATTAAGGGAAGAGGATGAGATAATTTGATAATTAGACGATTGAAAGCCCGTATAACGGGCTTTTTTTATGTTCCAATTTTCTAAGCCTATCACTAAGGCTTAGAAAAGGTGTGAGCAAAATCCACTATACCTGAGCACTGAGCTAAGCACAAGTTCATTATTTCACCACAGTTCTATCTGCTTTCTGCGTTAATGCAGCAGGTTCAGTCCTGACTTTAGGCAATGAGTGGGGATAATTTTCCTGTAAGAAAGCAACAAGTTTTTCCCTTACGAGACATTTCAGATCCCAGGCAGTAGAAGCATCCTTTGCACTCATAAGTCCCCTTAATTTTACATTAGCGGGGAAAATTTCTGTCATCTGCAAGTTTGATATTTTCCCATCCCAAAGGTTTGTTTCAGATAGTATTCTTTGAAATTCTGCCCTTAATACCTCCAGGGGAACATTATAATCGGTATATATTTCAACAAAAGTGAGTAGATCAGTGGATACCCGCGTCCAGCTCTGGAATGGTTTTTCAATAAAATAAGATATAGGGAGTATGAGCCTTCGGCGATCCCAGATTCTGACCACCACATAAGTAAGTGTGATCTCTTCAATTTCCCCGAATTCCCCTTCAACAACTACTGCATCATCGATACGGACAGGTTGAGTAAAGGCAAGCTGCAAGCCCGCCATGAGGTTGGCCAGCGATCTTTGGGCGGCAAGGCCTGCAATAAGGGTTATAACTCCTGCGGAAGCTATGATGCTTGTCCCGATTTCACGTATCCTGTTAAAAGTCATCAGGATGAGACAAATTGCTATAAATACTATAAATCCGGAACCAACTTTCTGGATAAAGTCTATTTGGGTTTTTATTTTTCTGCGGCTGATAGCATTCAGTTTATTCATCCGGTTCTTTTCATAGATCAGCTCACGAATAAATCCGGTGACCTCAACAAGAAGCGTTGCCAGAGAAATAATAAAAGCGATGTATAGTCCTTTGGTGAGGAGAAATTCGGTTTTATCTTTAAAATCCAGCGCGTGAGAGGCGAAGTTCATACATATCACCACGAACAAAACAACAAAAGCAGTTCTGAATTTTTTATTAACCAGATCGTTGGTAGCATTATAGCTTCTCTTTAATCCAATTTTGATCAATTGGAACAATAAAAAGCCAATAATAAATGAACATCCCGCAATTATGCAGAGTACGATAAACTTGGTTGGTGTTGTGGTGATATTATTATCTAATATCTGTTGGAGATGATGATTCATGTTACAAAGGTATGCAAAGGTATTAAAAAATAAGCCCGCCTGAGGCGAGCTTATTTTCTATTCTAAAATCTACTTTAATCCAGCTTCTTAACTTTGGTAGGGGATAAAATGTTTTTAATGGAGGATAGAAAATGAGGAGAATGGAGGAAGTATACTATATAAAATGGAGCTGTCTTTTTTCTTGATTTACTATTTAACATAATATAAATTATATAACAAATACATATATATTAAATTTATAATCAATTAGTTACATTTATCCCTTCTGAAAAGCAAATTCCTGACCTCTATAATTTATATTTATTCGCGTGTCTTTTCCATAAGCCGTATAAATCCCTGACAACATTCCCTGTAATGCCTGATAAGCTGTAGTAAATCCATATCCGAGAACAACAAAAATTTCGTCATCAGATTCCGGGACTTTCCCATCGATTGTGGAATTTCCATTTAATAAATTTTCAATGCATTCGTCTAGAATAGCGGATTGTTCTCGGTTTAATTTCAGACTAAACTTATTCTCAATTCTATTTAAGAAATATTGTTTTATTTGATTGTGATCTTTCATAATATAAATTAATTACTTGTCTTCATAAGTTTTTAACATCAATTCTTTTAATTCTTGATGTTCATGAGGAGTTTTAGGGAAATTCCTTTCAACTGATCCTAAACACTCAACGTAATGGCCATCAATGAAGAGAATGTAACAATCTATTTCACTTTCCTCTTCTCTATATGGAGAAAGCTTTATAACATTTCCCTCAATGCCTAAAAGTTTATCTGATTTTATATCGAAGGAAAACTGCCCGTCTTCAACATGATAATGGTATCTGTTATTGCTCATCTTTTAAATATATTTAAAAGAAAGTTGGTTCATGTTTCTGATCTCCCTCAAAATAATCTTTTAAGGTAGACTGTTCATCTAATGTTTCTCTAAATACTTCATTATTTGATATAATATCAATGAATTTTTTCTGAGCCTTGCAAAATTCGCTCATTAAATCCGGAAGGTTAGGCAAAAGAACAACCACATTATTTTTATTTTTCAGGATACTATACAATTTATTATTTTCCTTATCGCCAGAATAATAAATGTCTATGAATTCTTGATCAATAATGATCATATTATTCTTGTCATTATGTTCTAACTCAATTTCATTCTCAAAATAATATTCTGGATGATGTACGAGTATAAAAGCCTTAGGATGTTTTAAAAAATTTGTCCATCGCTTTATAATTCCAAAAATTTGAAAATGTCTTAAACGATAAGCTTCAGGAAGTTTAACAATCCGAAATATTTCTTCAAAACGTTCTACAAGCAAATATGAAAATAAAATGGTCATTGAAAAAGCTTCTAATGGATGCCTGACTAAAGTATTTCCAAGTGCCGAATGTAAGAGTTGTGTATAATTGCAAGATTGCAACCAATGCAATTATGATTTTTTTCATCTGATTTATTAAATGAATCATGAATAGAACACATTATAGATTCTTCATTTGGGTAAATTTCAGAATCAAAAGTTTTAAATGCGTCTTTGAATTCATTTTCGGTATATAAATCTCGAGGATCTGCATGAGGAATTATTTTCATCTAATATCTAATTAAACTGGCATTTGCCTATAAACTTTCCCATTCAATTCACAGCCACCCTTTGCATACATAGGATGATCTTTAACTTTAGTAGGATCACTTGGATTTACATTAAATTCTGGTTTCCCCCACTGCTTAAAAAAGAAAGGAACCTTACTTTTTTTGCATTCCTTTTGTACATAGCTAATCCATTCTTTTTCTACAGGCCTTGCTTTCGGCCCGGACTCCCCTCCTACAATTACCCAATCAATATTTTCCAGGTATAAATTATATACTGGATTTATTAAAGGTTCCACAGAAAGAAATTTTATCTTGGCTGGAGTTTTTATTAAATCCTTTATTCTGAAACTTACTTTTTCTTCCTCGACAGAAACACCCATCCAGATATTATCAGTCCATTTCAAATGTTTCGCAATTTGTTTTAATCTCTCAGACCTTTTAGTTAAAATTTGATAGGTATGACGAGGTGTATTATTCATTACCTCAAATACTTGCTTTATATACTCAAGAGGAACAAGATCATGAAACAGGTCACTCATTGAATTAACAAAAACAACCTTGGGAGATTTCCACTTATAAGGATGATTTAAAACCTGTGGTGCTAATGTTAATTTGAACCCATTTGCATACTGCTCCACTCCCATAGCCTTCAATCGATTTGCCATTCTCTCAGCATAGCAAAACTTACAGCCCGCAGTAATCTTGGTGCATCCGGTTACCGGATTCCAGGTAACTTCTGTCCATTCTATATTTGACTGTGCCATATTATTGATTGTATTTTTTCACAATGTCATTTCCAATTTTTACCGCAGTTTCATTGTTTGATGTTAAAAACAAATGATACATTACTGAATTAGTCGAATTTTTAAGTTCGTACGGTTTTGACACAAATTGAAATACTTCTTTTAATCGTTTTTGGTAAAGCTTTGCAGATTTTTCAATAGCATCTTCTTCTTTTTGTATGAACTTAATGTCAGGAAAAAGGGTATCTATTTTTTTATAAAAACTTTTCTCTATCTCTTCTCTTGTCAGTCCCATAAATACTTCCAATCGCTCTAACCAAGCATCTGAAATTTGCCCATTCTTTTTTAATAATCTATTTACTCCCATGCCTGTCGGTACCAATATCCACATATCAATTGGAAGATCTCTTAAAGCTTCAATTGAGCGCCACTCAACCTGCATACCACAAGGATCAATGTAAGCTAATGTTCTATAGTTTTTGTTTTTCGGATTTCTCAAAAAATTTGCCATGTCAAGCATCTTTTTATTGCAGTCTTCAGAAACAACATGAATTTTCTTTTTAGGAAACTCGATTTTAGTATTTTGTTCCAGAAGCTTAAAATTTACAGGATCTTTTTCTACGAAATAATACGTGTCAAAAGGTCTTGGTTCGTCTATTTCAATAATCCTTTTTGCAGCACCAACTGTTACATCAACATCGATTTTATTGTCTTTAATTATGAAACCAGATCCGGCAAACCCATCGAAATACATAAGTTTAAAAAACTTTCTTCCCTTCATTATTGAAAGGTATGATTTTGCATACTCAACAAGTATTTCAATTTTAATCTTAGTCCAATCACCTCCAAAGGTATTCATAAACACATTTTTTTAATTACTACCCTCTACAATTTTAATTTCCTCCTCCGTCAACCCATATAGCACATACACCATTTGATCTATTTCTTTATCAACTTGTTCAATTTCAGATTTCAACGCCAGTGCTTTTTGTTTTTCCTCGTTAAAGTATTTCATCCATTCAGCTTCCTCTGAAAGAGCTAAACTAACTTTAGCTTTTTTAAGCTCGGTCAAAAATGCTTTAAAGTCTAATTCATACCAACATTCCAAATTCCTCGTCAATTTTTCTATGTTAAATTTACTCTGCAGTAAATCTGTAAATTGAATTTGAATGTTTTTAAAATCGGCAGTCTGACTAATGATAAAATTGACTTTCTCGATGAATGGTCGTTGTTCTTCTCCTGAATTTTCCTTTGGTAATGGAAAAGGTTCTAAGTATTTAGTTTTAAAACGAAAATACCCCCCCCTTAATACCGCTCCAGTACTTTTAAGAAAAAACCAAAAGAGATTAGAATTTAGAATAGCGACTAAAAACTTATTATCAAAATTGTATTTATCCTTCTTTATTAAAGAGTATACCTGAGTATTGTGATAATATTTACAATTATCAATAGTCATATTTCCACCTAAAGAAGTTTCGGGAGTTACTATTTTTTCTTGTTCGAATAAAGATATTTCTCTTGAACGATGTAAGCTATACCAACAAGTAGGATTTGTTTTATATCTTATCTTCTTTTCAATTAATTCTTCTTTATATGGCAAGAAATAATTATATACAAGTGGGTACTTATCTTTTAATTCACTCTCTTGATATGCCTGCGTTTTTCCTTCCTTTTCAAAATGGGGATAAATAACATAATATTCGTGATTTATTGGCGCATACCTTCTTACATTTTCTCCTCTAAGTAAAGGTTTCATTATTTCTGCTTCAAGCTCTATCTCCCTTCCTGCTTTCTCGGAATAACCAATAAATTTACTGCCTATAATTTTACCTTTAATTAAGAATATATCATCGCCTACAGAAACAACACCCTGGCTTATGTTTTCAAAAACATCTTTTACAGTCAAGGGTTGTTTGCCTAGTTTTTCAAAAATTCCACCGGACTCTCCTCCTTGAAAATTCCACTTCTTATTATCCAAAATATTGTAGCCTACTTGTTCAAATGGAATTTTGAATAGAATCTCCGAAGGCTTAATCTGAATGTAATTTACTAAGTTGTTATTATGCGATAACCCTATTATACATGTATAAGCAGAAGCATCTGCAAATACCATTTCCGATCCAAAGTGTACAATTGAATTTATAGCTTTATTTTTATTCAAAAATTTTCTTATTCCCTCACCAAAATCACTCACCATAAATTTGTGAGGTAGAATAAAAGAAACATCACCATGAATATTAATAAGTTGAAAAGATTTTTCAATAAATAAAACATAAATGTCAAATCTCCCGGTGGCGGATGAATATTTTTTTTCATAGAATTGAGACTCCTTCTCAAAATTTTCTCTCAATCCCTGAACTCTTAAATAAGGTGGATTTCCAATCACTACATCAAATCCCCCCTTATCAAAAACCTCTGGGAATTCTCTTTTCCAGTTAAAAGCCTTGTCTCCGGCTATTGCTGAATCATCAATCAATGAATTTCCGCATTTAATATTATTATTGAGGGCAGTTAGTTTTCTCCCCTTTTGAGCGGTACGTAGCCAAAGAGATAGCTTGGCTATCTCTACACTTTCTTCGTTAATATCAACGCCAAAAATATTTTTCTCCAGAATATGATTACTCACATCTTTAAGGGCGATGCTGAATCCAAATAATTTTGCATTCAATTCATCTATATAGGCATGTTCCTGCATTAGGAATTCTAAAGCTTGGTTAAGAAAAGCGCCACTACCACATGCAGGGTCACAAATAGTAATCTCCAATAACCAATTACGATAAGTTTGCAGTTGCTCATCCAGCTTTTTAATAATATCCTTTTTC
>DATMOV010000233.1:0-2831 GCA_035568055.1 Cytophagaceae bacterium | reverse complement strand
CCTGACGTTTTACTTAAAACGACTTTGGTTAATATCTCAGATCCTGAACGACGAAAGAATTACAAAAGCTTTACGATAGATGATACAAAACGACGAAGTTTAAACTTTACCAATATTCAAAAAGTAAAAACAAAGAAAGACGCCAAGCCACATATTTATGACGTGGAGAATCTGACGCTTACCACTTCTTACAGTGAAACTGTGCGGCATAATATAAACCTCAAAAACTACAACCAGCGCTTTTATAAAGGCGGACTGGGATATTCTTATAATGCCAGCCCCAAAAATTATGAACCTTTTAAAAAGGCGACCTGGCTGAAGTCTCCATGGTTCAAACTCATCAAAGATCTCAACTTTACATTTTTACCAAGCTCCATTACATTCAGGACAGATCTGAACAGAAGTTTTACAAAGACAGAATACTTCCAGGGAAATCCGATAAGCGAAGGAGTCCAGTTACCGCTTTTTGAAAAATCATTTACGTTTACCCGCAATTATGGCATGATCTGGAACTTTACAAAAAGTCTTTCGGTGGATTATAATGCTACTTCTGCCGGCGTTATTGATGAGCCCAGCTGGGATCCTAACAATAACAAACAAGCATACAAAGATTCCATCATACACAATCTGGAAAAACTCGGGCGTGTAAAAAATTATAATCAGACCCTTGGAGCAAATTATAAAGTTCCGCTCGACAAATTCCCTCTCACCGACTGGCTCAGCGCCGATACGCGTTATGCGGGAGGCTATACATGGACCTCCGGTGCATTGGGCCTAAGAGATACATTAGGTAACTCGATCCAAAACACCAGAAACATGTCGCTGAATGGAAAAGTCAATCTGGAGAAATTATATAACAAAGTAAAATTCCTCAAAAATATCAATACACCAGCTCCACCGGTGAAAGGCCCGACAAAGAAGGATACCGTGCAGAAACTAAAGAAACCAAAATTAAGCGCACTCAAAGCCATTATGCAGGGACTGATGAGTATAAAATCCGTCAATTTTACATACCAGCAAAATCAGGGTTTAGGCATGGCCGGCTACCTTCCTAAAGTAAATTATTTTGGAACAGACAGGCATGATAACAATGCAGGTACTTTATTGCCATTCATTCTTGGTTCACAGGATGCTGGTTTCAGATTCAGAGCTGCCGCGCATCATGACGTTTCAACGAGCCGGATTCTCAATACTCCTTTCACGCGAATGAAAAATATCACCTTCAACACTAGTACCACACTGGAGCCGATTAAAGACATGAAGATACAACTCACAGCGCAGAGAAACACCACTTCAAATTACCAGGAACTTTTCAGGATCAATCCTTTGCACCTGACTAATCCCGGCGTCATGGACTATGTTTCCGAAAGCCCTGTAAGAACCGGTAGCTTTACGATGAGCTTTATAGCCATTGGAAGCCTTTTCCATTCTAAACCTAATCAAAAGGATAGTGTTTCTAAAGACCCACATGCGTCAGCTGCCTTTGACAATTTTTCGGCATACAGAAATACCATCCGATCCAGATTAGACAGCTCGAAAAACTATAGCCTAAATTCACAGGATGTTCTTATCCCTGCCTTCCTTGCGGCATATTCACATAAGGATCCTTCCAAACAACACCTTGGCGCTTTCCAGAGTATTCCCTTGCCGAACTGGAGAATAGATTTCGCCGGGCTTACCCGAATTAAGAAACTTGCAAAAATATTCCCAAGCTTTAATATCACGCATAGCTATACCTGCACTTACAACATATCGAGTTATACTTCTTCGCTTGCTTATGGCGCCAGCTCCATACAGGCTAATCAGGATCCAAGTCATGCGCCGCCGGCATTTATAAAAAATAAAGATGGTGAATACATTCCGCTATACATCATTGATCAAGTCAGCATTATGGAAAAATTCGCTCCTTTTCTGGGGATCAACTTCCGTACACAAGGAAAGCTTACAGGAAAACTGGAATATACAAAAAGCCGTTCGTTGATTTTGAGCATGTCAAACGCGCAGATCCAGGAGCAGGTAACGAATGGACTGGTGATCGGAATCGGGCTTACAAAAAGCAATGTAAAGATTCCGTTCACCGGCCCTCAGCATGTTGTGCTTAAGAATGAACTCCAAATGAGAATTGATGTTACGATCAATGACACTAAAACCATTCAGCGGAAGCTTGATGGAGTAAGCACGCTTACTGCAGGAAATCTCAACTTCCAGCTTAAGCCTACCATTAACTACCAGATCAACCAGCGTGTAACCCTGCAGTTTTATTTCGACAGACAAATAAACGCGCCAAGGATCTCAAGCTCTTTCCGACGGGCCACTACTGCATTCGGGTTACAGGTAAGGTTTACGCTTTCGTAATTGCTATAGCCGATAGCATACAAACTGAGTAACCTCCTTTTCTATCACACGACATCCTTGTATTGGCTTATACCAATTGCATTCTGAACTTGCATCCTATAGAAATAAACCGCCTCATGCATTAAAAAACGGACAGGCCAATCAGGCCTGTCCGTCATTCTTAAGCACCCAATAGCAATGGTATTTTTTATAATTGATCTTGGGTATTGTCTACCAATTAAACTTTCTTAATACAACTAAACAATTAATGATGCGCTAAATTTAGAATAACAGTGTGTCCTCAGTTTAACCTGAATATTAACTTTTGAATAATTTATTTAGGTCAATCTAAATATTCACAGTAATGGCAAATTGCATAAAGCCAACCATGACAAGAAATATGGTTAAAAAAGCCGTTTTGATTTTAACCAGATAGCTTTGTGGTTATTGCTTGTTCGAAACAGATGATTGTTTATATCAACCAGTTTTTCTAAAAG
>DATMOV010000232.1:0-3770 GCA_035568055.1 Cytophagaceae bacterium | reverse complement strand
TGGTATGATTCCATTCAGGAAATTCCTGAAATCACAGGGTGCATTTTGTCTAATGAGCTTGTAGATAATTTCGCGGTACACCAGGTGGTGATGGAAGATGAGCTGATGGAGGTTTTTGTGGATTATAGAAATGGTTTTGTGGAATTACTGAAACCTGCAGGGAAAGTGCTTACAAATTATTTGGCCGAACTGAGGGTGGTGTTGCCTAAAGGATTTCGTACGGAAATAAATCTTGAAGCTACGGATTGGATAAAAGAAATCGGATCATCTTTAAAAAAGGGATATGTAATAACGATAGATTATGGTTATCCTTCTTCCGAGTTATACCGCGAATACAGGAGTTGCGGCACTCTTATATGTTATAATAAACATAAAATCAATGATCATCCCTATATTGATATAGGCGAGCAGGATATTACCTCGCATGTAAATTTTTCCGCTTTAAGCCACTGGGGTTTTAAAAATGGCCTGGAATATTGTGGGTTTACTGAGCAGGGACATTTTCTCCTGGCCCTTGGATTCAGAGATTATCTTAAAAAAACTCAAGTGCCGGGGCAGGATTATTTAAACTATAAGAAAGAGGTCTTCCTGACACGTACCCTGCTTATGGATATGGGAAGCAAATTTAAAGTGCTGATACAACAGAAGGGTATGCCGAAGCCAGAGCTTTTGGGACTGAAATTTTCTTAATTCCTTAGATAAATTCAAATATCAAAATGTAAAATAAAGAGAATTGCCAGATGGTTTATTTTATATTTTGATATTTGATTTATTTCTTTGTGATAACAAATTCCACTCTTCTGTTCTTCATGTGTTCTTCAGAGCTATTGTCTTTGGCAATGGGTTTTGTTCCTCCAAAGCCTTTACCGGTAATTCTTTTGGCCTCGACTCCTCTGGAGATAAGATAGTTTTTTACAACGATAACTCTGTCTTCTGACAATTTTATGTTCTTGTCAGCATCTCCTACATTGTCCGTATGACCTTGTATTTGAATCTCCATGCCTGGGTTATCCTGCATGATTTTCGCCAGTCTGTCAAGTTCAGGATAGGATGATTCAAGAAGATCCGCTTTGCTTTGAACAAAGAAAACATTGTTGAGTTGGATGGTGGCACCTACTTCAATAGGAACGAGGTAAAGGTCTTTGGTAATTTCTATATAATCCTTTTGGTCCTGAAGCTCCATGTTTTCGTTGACGGCGATATAGCCATCGGCTTTTGCATGATAGCCGTAGCTTTCCCCATATGGCAGGATAATTTTATATTCTCCGGTAGATGGATTTGATCTTGCAGTTCCGATTTCTTTTCCGGAAGGAAGCGTTTCATAAGAGATGGAAGCTTCAACCGGTTTATTTGTTTTACTATTGAGCACTTTTCCTTTGATCAGGACAACAGGATTTGGCTTTGCATTTTGCTGAAGTTTGATCCGGAATATATCAAGATTGCCAATGGTTTCATCAGTACTGTTAAAATACGCATACTCTCCGGAGGCTTGCACACAATAATACGCTTCCCACCCACTTGTGTTGATGGTAGGGCCCAGGTTTTTCGGCTCCGACCAATTCGTCCAGCTATCGTCAAGTCTTTTTGTGACAAAAATATCGTTTTCTCCATAACCCCTTATTCCATTGGTTGAAAAATACATGGTTACATTATCTGAAGCAATGAACGGGCTTATTTCATCACCGGTAGAGTTAATAGCGCTACCAATATTTTTAGGCTCCGACCATACGCCGTTATTTCCAATCTGGATCACATAAATATCGGCCTCGCCTTTTGAATCATTTCTGTGAAGACTTAGCAGAGCAGTTTTCCCATCAGTGGAAAAGCAGGCTTCTGAATATACACTGTTGTTATAAGAATTTTTTATTTTTGATCGTACAGGTTTGCTCCAGCCACTTCCAGTGCGGTATGATGTCCAGAAAGAAATTTCTTTGGCAGGGCTGCAGTTGGTGTCAGCCAGAAAAAGAGTATTGTTATCAGGGCTTATGGTTATAAGATCATTATTGTGGTCGTCAGTGATAGGAGCAGGCATTTTCTTAGCGAGACTCCAGGTACCGTCCGACTGAAGTTCAGAAAACCAGATATCGTCACAGCCATACTTGCCGTCTTCTGGCAGTTTTGGGTTATCGCGGCGCGCGAAGAATAATAATTTTCCATCAGGAGAAATTACAGGTTCAATATCCGCGAACTCGGAGTTGATGTTTCCTCCTAAATTTTCTTTATTGAAATTGCTGCTTTGTCCTTCGAGCAAATTAATCGGATCTTGTTTTTGCTTGATGATAAACTGGTCAACCTCGACGATGCTATTATTATCCACCTGAACCCCTACTTTATTTCCTATCATGTTAAGGTTCTCTTGCGTGTAAACCACTGCTCCATTAATATAAAAAAGAGTTGTTGTATTCTTTTTCTCAATAGAAAGCGTGTTAAGCGAACCCTTGCCATTCATTGTGGCAGCTGTTACATCTTTATAATTGAAGAATTTATTAGCTACACTTCCATAAACCTTAAATTTTTGGCTTACAGGACTTATCAAAAAGCATAGATAATCAGTGTAATCGGGCGTGCCGACAAAGAGACCGCAATATATATTGTCAGAACCCTGGGTTAATTGAATATCTGTTTCAACCCGGTAGTCTTTGTCATGATCAATAGGTACCGGTTCGTATAGTAACCTTCCGTCTTTTCCTGATTCTATGATATATCTTCCTCCGCTCACTTTTGCCTTTATAAAATCAGTAGCATCGGAAGGATTGGCCCAACTGCCTATCCACCAGGAATGGTTATTATCATTGAAGTCTTCCATAAACATAACATCGTTCTGTGCATAGGAATAACTAATAAAAAAAGATACCGGAATAATGACAAGGAATAACTTTTTCATAATGGGATAGACGTTTATAGAATAAAAGTAGAAATTTTTGAATACTTTTAATGCAATTGTTTTAATATGTTTTCTATGGGGATAACGATAGATCAGTTCGAATTCAGGTTATTAATAGCTTTTGGGCTTGGAGCTCTCATAGGTTTGGAACGACAATGGAGGCACAAGATCGCAGGTATGCGCACAACGGCTTTGGTGTCTGTTGGAGCAGCTCTTTTTGTTCTTTTATCTGAAAAGATCACTAATGATAGTAGCAGCGCTGCCCGTATTGCAGCCCAGATTGTTACCGGGATCGGTTTTTTGGGGGCAGGTGTTATTATGAAAGAAGGGTTTAATGTAACCGGGCTTAATACAGCAGCAACTATATGGTGTTCGGGAGCAATTGGATCTATTTCCGGTATGGGATATTGGTATGAAGGCCTGGTAGGAACTGCCGTAGTACTTTCTTCTCATTTATTGCTGAGGCCGATAAGCCGGAGGATTGATAAATTCCATTTAGGGGAAGAAGGCGAGGTCGCTTATCTTTTTAAAGTGGTGTGTAGCTCAATTTCTGAACACAAGGTTAGAGATATTTTACTTCGTTCGGTAGAAAAGGCCAATCTGAAGATGGGAGGGTTGCAGATTGATGATGATATTGATACGAAACGTACCCATATTACTGTAGATATTCGTAGCAACGAAAGCGGTGTTGTTGTGATTGAAGATATAGTAAGTATTATGAGCATGGAAGAAGCTGTATTGTCAGTAAGCTGGGAAATTGAAAAAAATAAAAGCACCAAATAGTAATTTGGCTTGTAATAATCAATCGGATTTCCTAATGATTGGGCTAAATATACGCTCGTTATTGTCAAAATTACACGGATTTATTATTTTTTTGTTATTGATA
>DATMOV010000231.1:0-4370 GCA_035568055.1 Cytophagaceae bacterium | reverse complement strand
ATGTTAGTAGTAAGTAGTATCATTATTGGTTGCTTCTTGCCTGTTAATTCTTTGGCTTTTTCCAGGGAGGAAATGATTTCTTCCATATCATTACCCTGCTTGGCCTCAATTACATTCCAACCAAATGAGCGGTACTTAGCGCCAAGATCTCCCAAAGACATCACTTTTTCTGTAGGTCCGTCTATTTGCTGTCCGTTATAGTCAATGGCTGCAATAAGGTTGTCTACTTTATGATGTGCGGCATACATAGCAGCTTCCCATACTTGTCCTTCCTGCTGCTCACCATCGCCCATCATGACATATACCAATCTGTTATCTTTATTGATCTTCTTTACCTGTGCAGCACCTATGGCCGCGGATAGGCCCTGGCCTAATGAACCCGAAGCAATTCTGACACCCGGAAGATGTTCTGCGGTGGTTGGGTGGCCTTGTAAACGCGAGTCAATTTTTCTAAAAGTTTTCAGCTCAGATTTGTCAAAATAGCCTGAATGTGCAAGTACGCTATAAAAAACAGGAGAAATATGGCCATTTGATAAAAAGAAAAGATCTTCACCAATCCCATCCATGCTGAATTTAGGATTGTGCTTCATGACGCTGAAATATAATGCTACCAAATAATCAGTGCAGCCCAAAGAACCGCCGGGATGGCCTGAGTTGCAGGCGTGCACCATTCTAACGATGTCTCTTCTTACCTGAGAAGCTATTCTTTTAAGCTCTTTAACGTCTGCCTTCTTTTCTGTTAATTGTTCTTGCATGATTTTTTAAGTGTTAATGTATTCAGGTGTTAAAGTGTTCAAGTTGTATACCTGGGAATCTTTAGCCTAAAACAAATTTAATCATTTCCTTAATATTAAAAAGTGTTAAGGTGCCAAAGTGTTAATATGTAAGTTGTGCCAGTAAGAAGCTTTAGCTTAAACAAATTTAATAAATATTTAACATTTTAAGTATTGAAAAAAGCAGAGCGTGAATTGATTTTGTATAAGATGATCTTGTGCTTTACAACGAATGATGATACCTGGCAAAACTTTAACACATTAATACTTTTGCACTTTTCATTTCAAAATCTGCGCCGTGTGATCTTCATTATTCACTTTTTCAATTACTTCCTCGATCTTACCATTTTCATCAATGATAAAGGTGGTGCGTACTGTGCCCATATATGTTTTTCCAAACGTGTTCTTTTCTCTCCAGACTCCATAAAGCTCATTAATCGTTTTGTCTGTATCAGCTATTAATGGAAATGGCAGGGAAAATTTTTCTATAAACTTTCTATGCGACTTCTCATCGTTCGCACTTACGCCAAGTATTACATAATTAGCCTTTTTGAATTTACTGTAATTGTCACGCAGATTACAGGCTTCTGCTGTACATCCTGGCGTGTCATCGTTCGGATAAAAATACAGAACCACTTTTTTTCCTTTGAAGTCAGAGAGCTTTATTGGATTGCCATCCTGATCTTTTCCCGTAAATGCCGGGGCTTTATCACCTGCTTTTATGCTCATAGTTTTATTTCGTAAATACTTTTATTTCCAACTTTGTCTTGTACCTCAACTTTGAAGTTGCCTTTTAAAGGTACGGTTTTATCAATTCTTTCAGACCAGATCAGGTTTCTTTTATGGTCGTAGTTCATTAGTACCCAGTTGCCATCTATGCTTGCTTTGATCAAGCCAATGCCAGAGCTGTTATCCGAGATAATAAATTTGATGCTGTTTCCCAGAAAACTTTTAAAGGCTATCACCGGTGCTACGGTGTCTTTCCATAAAGTGAATTTTCCTAAATTCCTGGTGCTGAATTTAATTTTATTTGCTTCCCATTCTCCTCCCATGTAATCATCGATCTTATTATTGTAATTTAAAGAATAAATTCTTGTATGGTTTTCATCATAGTGCGATTCAGGCATCCAGTTAAGCCTGATGTAATCAAAGAAAACATCCGAAACAGAATTTATGCCGAGTATTTCTGGTCCTCCGGCAAGTACTGTTCTTTGCATGGTGAGATACAGTGTATCAAATAAAGCATTGGCAGGAATGCTCATTTCCAATTCACCAATTACAAAATTAAGATCTACACCAGAAGGGATACTCCTGACGAATGAGAATCTTTTTGTCAGAGTACCTATGGTAATACTGTCGGGCAGTTCTTTTCTAAGGTCATATAGGTATACTCCTGCACCTGGTATCCTGTAAGCTGCGGGGAGCGTTGCCGATACTTTGTTTCCTTTGTAAACTTTTGCTTCAGTGCCATCCGGAACTTTTGCAGTGAGCTTCACAATGTTTTCAAATAATTCGTAGGATAGCAATTCCGCCTGGCTTTGTTCTGGAAAAGCAACGAATGATTTTGGTACTTCACGTTTGATATTAAAAACAAGTGTTGATGAATTATTGAAAACATCAAAGACTTTGATCATCACCTGATGAAGTTTGTCGTCTTGAAGCGTAATTTTTCCTTTGCTCTGATCAGCTTTATAGGTGCTGAGTTTATCGCCATCGGATATATAACATTTTTCAAAACGAATGCCTCTTTTCATATAGGTTTCATAATCGATGTGGACGTTTATGTACTTATTTTCATCGAAGGTGACTGTCCTGATATCGTGGCTGAATATTTCATTGTTATCCAGAAACAGTTTGTAGTAAGTAATGCCGTAACGGTTTGAATTGTTGTTGGCCTGGTCGAAAGCTTTTATCTGAATTCCAATCGTACCATTGATGCTTACTGTCACCGGCAGTTTATATATGCCACTGCTTTTTGCAGGCTTATATTCACTCAACCCGAATTGATTGTCAACCCTCGAATCAATGTTAAATGTTCGGATATTGATACGGTCAAAAGAGGGAGCAATGGTGTCTTTTACTTCTTTAAAACCAAAAAGTAAAGGATTGAACAACCTGTCTTTGGTATCTCTTATTTCATAATGAAGATGCGGGCCGCCGGAGCTTCCTGAATTTCCTGACAGGCCGATCACTTCGCCTTTATATATCAGCAGCTCTGTTTTTTCAGGGAACAATTCAATCTCAAAGCTTTCTTTCATGTACTGATTTTTTAATACATAATCAGCCACTTCATTTTTGAATTTCTCCAGGTGGGCATATACGGTCACGTAACCATTTGGGTGTGTGATGTACAGGACATTGCCATATCCGAAAGAAGAAACTTTTATCCTGGAAACATAGCCTTCTGCCGAAGCATAAACCGGTAAGCCGATCTTACCATCTGTTTTAACATCAATCCCTCCATGAAAATGGTTCGGCCGCAATTCCCCCATTCCTCCGGAAAGAAGATTTGTTTGTCCGGGTTTTATCGGAAACATAAAATAATTCTGCGGATAATTTTGCTGACCCAGAGCAGTACCACATAAAAAAATAAATATGGTGAAAAATGTGATGTGTTTATCTGACTTCAATTTCGAGTATTTTATTTTGTTCAATAAATCCAGCTAACTTATCACCCATGCTTACTTTATCGACGCCTTCAGGAGTACCGGTGAAAATTATATCGCCCTTTTTCAGGGTTATAAACTTTGATATGTAAGAGATGATCTTGCCAAAATCAAAAAGCATCATTTTAGAATTTCCGTTTTGCCTGATAACTCCATTAACCTGTAGGCTGAAGCTTATGTTATGAATGTCTGGAAATGTGGAGAGTGGCAGGAATTCAGAAACAGGTGCCGAGCCGTTGAATCCTTTTGCCAGCGTCCACGGATTTCCTTTTTCTTTTGCTTTTTGTTGCAGGTCCCTTGCAGTGAAATCAATCCCAAATCCGATACCATCAAAATATTTATGAGCGAATTTCTCTTCTATATTTTTGCCTTCTTTACAAATTCTTAAAATAAGCTCTGCTTCGAATTGAACATTGTTGCTGAAATCAGGGAGATAAAAAACGGAGTTGTTCATCAACAGTGCTGTGTCTGGTTTTGAAAAAATGACCGGCTCTTCCGGCCTGTCGCTATTCATCTCTTTTATGTGATCTAAATAATTCTTTCCTACCGCAAGGATCTTCATGATTTGTTGTTTTTGTAAAAATATATAATATTTAAACAAATCAGCCTCTGAACAAAAAAAGATACATTCTGTTTTAATGATAGATGGTTTAATTTGATTCAACTATAAAAAATATTCATGAGAAACATTTTTACAATTGTAAGCCTGACTTTGGCCATGATCGGATGCACTAAAAATCCGGTTACACATCGTGAAGAATTAAGTCTGGTGCCAAACAATGAGGTCATGTCTTTAGCTACTTCCAGCTATAAGGATTTCCTTGCGCAGCATAAGCTTTCAACGGATGCTGAGAAAACCGCCATGGTAAAAAGAGTAGGAGAAAAGATCCAGGTAGCAGTGACCGATTATTTCAAGAAGAATAATTTAAGC
>DATMOV010000230.1:0-13298 GCA_035568055.1 Cytophagaceae bacterium | reverse complement strand
CCGTACCTCATTCTATTTTTATGTACTTCACCCAATTTAATCAGGCTACAATACTCTCGAATCCAATCTAATCTTCTTCCGAAAATCAAATCGGTCGACGGTTCGTTATTCTTATCAATAATTCAAAGAACGATTCTCAACAAAATATTGAGAGTTGCCTAAAAAAAATAGTTAAAACTTTTTTTAGTTTGGTGCGATTCTACACACATCGTTTCAAAATAAAATTTCTGAATGTCTTTTTTCAGAATGCTTTCAAAACTATTTTTAAAAGCAATAAAATTGTCAAAAACTATTTTTTAATCTTTAAAATTCCATCTGGAAATTTCAGGTTTTAAACAGCTATTTCCGTAAACGGATTGCAAAGGTAACAGATCATTCCACAATAAAAAATACCTGCTGAAAAAAAAACGAAGATTTTTTACAAGAAAACTTACATTCTATACTAACACCTTGTTTTTCACGATGGTTTGAGTTCTGTCGGGGCCGACAGAAATAACACTGATTGGTACATTAAGTTCTTTTTCCAGGAATGAAATATAATCAAACAGCTCTGCCGGTAATTTTTCATAAGAATTTCTTCCTTTCAGATCGCAGTTCCAGCCTTTCTTTTCCACATAAACGGGCTCAGCGATCTCTTCCATGATATCATAAGGAAGCATGTCTGTAACCTGTCCGTTCTTCAGCTTATAATGTGTGCAGATTTTAATAGTCTTAAATGAATTCATCACATCCGCTTTCATCATCAGCATCTGAGTAACACCGTTGAGCATAATAGCATATTTCAAGGCAGGAAGATCTATCCAGCCACATCTGCGTGGCCTTCCGGTGGTGGAGCCAAATTCATTCCCAATCCTTCTCAGCGTTTCCCCTTCTTCATTATTAAGCTCGGTGGGGAAAGGTCCTCCTCCCACGCGTGTGCAATAGGCTTTGAATATTCCAAATACCTCTCCGACATGTACGGGTGCAATACCCAGTCCGGTGCAGGCACCTGCGGCCATGGTACTTGAAGATGTCACAAAAGGATAGGAACCAAAATCAACATCGAGCAGAGAGCCTTGCGCTCCTTCCGCGAGAATGGTCTGCTTCGTTTTAATAGCTTCATTGATCATGTACTCGCTATCGACCAGGTTGAATTGTTTAAGAAACCCGATCGCTTCAAAAAAATCTTTCTCTGTTTCTTCCAGTGAATATTCAAATTCATAAAATTTCAATATCGCTTTATGTGACTCTACCAGCAGATGGTATCTTTTACTGAAATCACCCGTGATAATATCTCCCACCCTTAATCCATGCCTTGCAATCTTATCCTGATAAGCTGGCCCTATTCCTTTGAGCGTAGAACCAATCTTACTTGCTCCTTTTGATTTCTCATAAGCGGCATCAAGCAGCCTGTGAGTGGGAAGTATAAGCTGTGCCTTCTTTGATATAAAAAGATTTTTCTTAAAATCAATTTTGTATTTATCAAGCGCCTGGATTTCTTTACGGAAGATCACTGCATCCAGCACCACTCCATTGCCAATAATATTCTTAATAGCCGGATGAAATATTCCTGACGGGATCTGATGAAGCACATGCTTGTTTCCATCAAACTCAAGTGTATGGCCGGCATTAGGGCCGCCCTGAAATCTCGCTACCACCTGATATTTCGGAGACAAAAAATCTACGATCTTACCTTTTCCTTCATCCCCCCACTGCAACCCCAATAAAATATCTACTGCCATTTTTAAAGTGATAAGTTTTAAGTTTTAAGTTATAAGTGTGATTACAACTTGATTTTATTTTTACTTCTTCAATTTTGTCAAAGCCTCTTGCTCGTTAGCAACGATGTTAAATATAGCATTGAGCTTTGTGATGATCAATAGTTTCTTGATCTGATCTGAAGGATTGATAAGCACCACTTCTCCTCCTTTATTTCTGAGTTTGGTTAAAAGGGTGATCAGCACTCCGATGCCGCTGCTATTCATATAACGTACGGCGGAAAGATCAATAGCGCAAAGAAGAATCGATTCATTCACCTTGTCATTGACAAGGTCTACCAGCTCCAGGCCATTTTCTTCACCGATGAGATCACCTTGCAGGTTGATAAAAAGAATGCCATCCTTTACGTTAGATGTATATTTCATATTCAGTTGTTAATTTTGTTTTCACATTTAGTTTTACTGCAGCTCCCATATAAAATAAGCGAGTGATGCAGCACTTTAAAATTCAGCAGTTCCCCCACCATCGTTTGAATATTGTAAATCCGTGGATCACAAAACTCAACCACTTTATTGCAATCTGTACAGATCAGATGGTCGTGCTGGCGAAACCCATAGGACTTCTCATATTGTGCCAGATTTTTTCCAAACTGATGTTTGCTGACAAGGTCACATTCCACCAGAATATCAAGTGTATTGTAAACCGTAGCTCTGCTTACCCTGTAATTTTTGTTTTTCATACTGATATACAGAGATTCCACATCAAAGTGTCCAATCCTTGTATATATCTCCTCCAAAATGGCAAATCTTTCAGGTGTCTTTCTTAATCCTTTATTTTCAAGATAAGCCGTGAAGATTTTTTTTACTTCGGCAAAAACATTTTCGTTAAGGCTCATAGACTAATAAGGAGCCAAATATACAAAATATTCATTCAAATGAAATCTACGAATAGACCCTGCGAACATTGGTGACATCGGGAATCTTTTTCAGCTTCATCATCAGCGTATCCAGGTGTTTTGTATCGTGTACAAAAAGCATCAGGCTTCCTTCAAACATTCCTTCATTAGTATCTACAGTGATTGACCTGATATTGACTTTAAGCTCATTCGAAATGACTTTAGTAATGTCATTGATGATTCCCACCCTGTCAAGCCCGATAATTTTTAACCCGGCCAGGAACGCGATCTCCTTCTGCGATGTCCATTTGGCTTTCACTACGCGATACCCATAGTTTGACATGAGCTCAATGGCGTTCGGACAGGTAGTGCGGTGGATTTTAATCCCTTCATTTACCGTAACAAAACCAAAAACATCATCTCCCGGGATAGGATTGCAACACTTGGCAAGTTTGTAGTCGATCTTATCCATATCGTCTCCGATAAGGAGCATGTCCGCGTCATGCCCTGTTACTTTTTTAATCGTATGTTTATGCTCCGGCTCTTTCTTTTCAATTTTCTTTTCTTCCAAAGGTTCCTGAAATTTTTTGAGATCTTTGGGATCTATTATTCCGCGGGCTACATCATAATAAAGATCAAGTGGAGTTTTGACATTAAAATAGGCCAAAAGCTGATTAATGATTTCATTGTTCAAATGCAGCTTCATCTGGCCAAGCTTACGCAGCACAATATCTTTACCATCAAGAGCTACTTTCTTTTTTTCCTCTTTCAGGGAATCTTTTATTTTCGCTCTGGCCTTGGAACTTACAACGAATTTAAGCCAGTCCTCGCTGGGCTTTTGCTTGCTTGAAGTAAGAATTTCTACCTGATCACCATTGTTCAGAACATAGCTGAGGGGTACTAGTTTCTGGTTTACCTTCGCACCCAGGCAATGCATGCCGATCTGAGTGTGTATCTCGAAAGCAAAGTCTAAAGTGGTGGCACCATGAGCCAGAATTTTCAGCGCGCCTTTCGGAGTAAAGACAAAAACTTCTTCGTTGAAAAGATTCGTCCGGAAATCATCCATGAATTCAAGGGCGGAGGAATCGTTGGTTTCAATAAGCTCGCGGACTTTTCTGATCCACATTTCAAGGCCGGTAAGAGCCTGGCTGGGAACTGTATCTTTATATTTCCAGTGTGCGGCATAACCTTTCTCAGCGATCTCATCCATTCTGGCTGTCCTGATCTGGACTTCTACCCATTGCCCGTGCTTACTCATCACCGTAGTATGCAAAGATTCATAACCATTCGCTTTAGGTGTGCTGATCCAGTCGCGAAGACGGTCGGGGTTGGGTTTATAAAAATCGGTTACTATCGAATAAACTTTCCAACAGATGGCTTTTTCCTCTTCAGGAGTTGCGTCCACTATAATTCTGATAGCGAAAAGATCGTATACTTCTTCAAAAGGAATATTCTGCTTTCTCATCTTATTCCAGATGGAATAGATGGATTTAGGCCGGCCTTTGATGACAAAATTTATGTCAGCTTTAGCCAGTGCCTTTTCAAGCGGAGCGGTAAAGTCTTTGATGAATTTATCCCTGGCGGTCTTTGTTTGCGAGATACTTTCCGCAATGTTTTTGTAGGTTTCTGTATCGGTATATTTAAGATAAAGATCTTCCAGTTCTGTTTTAATAGCATATAAACCCAGCCTGTGCGCCAGTGGCGCATATAGGTATATTGTTTCGGAGGCAATCTTAAGCTGCTTCTCGCGCGGCATGCTTGTAAGCGTGCGCATGTTATGAAGCCTGTCCGCAAGTTTGATCAGGATCACCCTTACATCATCAGAAAGTGTAAGAATCATCTTCCGGAAATTCTCCGCTTGCTGGGAACTTCCCTGATCAAACACTCCGGAAATCTTCGTGAGGCCGTCAATGATCTTAGCAACTTTGGGACCGAAATCTCTTTGGATGTCTTCTATCTCTACGTGAGTGTCTTCTACTACATCATGCAGAAGAGCTGCGATAATTGAAGTGGTGCCAAGACCTATTTCCTCAACAGCAATGTGAGCGACCGCCAGCGGATGATAAATATAAGGTTCACCGGACCTTCTGCGCATGTCTTTATGCGCATGAAGAGAGGCATTGAAGGCTTTTTTGATGATCTTGGCATCGTCATCTTTCAGAAAAGGTTTTGCAACCCTGAGCAGCTTCCTGTATCGACTGATTATCTCCTTATTTTCACTTGCTGTATCTATCACCTGCATGGTGCGAATTTAAGAAAAAGAATTTATAATTAAGTGTACAGCGTGAGTGCTGAGTGCTCAGTATTTGATTATTTATAGAATAGAATATTAAGGGTAATGTTTTTAAATAATTATCCAGTATCCATTGAGATCTGCGAAGATTACAGGTTCATATAAAGCCAAAACCGTATCATATTTGTGAGTTTTGGTTTAGAAATGAACCAACCGCCGGAACTTATTCAGTATCTGATTTTACGACTTCTTTTCAAATGGTGTTTCGCCAAATCACATAGCCATTGCTTCTATTAACTCAGGCACCGATTATTTATCTCAAAATACCGTAAGCATCAGTAGTAGTAATTTTATTGTAACAGCAAATACTATCCCCCTTGTCAACATGTCAAACAGTGCAGATGCAAGAAATCTTACCACTATAACAACTTTAGAGAAGAAAAAAATGGTTTAACGATGTTAAATCTATTAAGAACGAATCCGGTTAAATGTTAAAAACTGAATTTGATCCTATTTATCAAATCCAATATTTGCTTTCATTTCCAATCTCAGACATCAAATCGCTAAAGTCTTCTCTTTCTCTATTTTTCGATTAATTATTGTGAATCATTTTTTTTTACTAGATTTGCACTCTTAATTTTATTAAGATGCGGATATGGCGAAATTGGTAGACGCACTAGACTTAGGATCTAGCGGGTGACCATGGGGGTTCGAGTCCCTCTATCCGCACAATAAACCCTCAGCGCGCCATGCTGGGGGTTTTTAAATTAAAACAGATTACAAACAAAAAATATTTCTGAAATGGATATCGTATTAGAGAAAAAAGACACCACCAACGGAACTATTAAGGTTAACTTAAAAGAAACCGATTACCTGGGCAAGGTCACTGAAAAGCTGAAGGAATATAGCAAAAAGGCCAATATCAAAGGCTTTCGTCCTGGCAAGGTACCGACTTCATTAATACAAAAAATGTATGGCAAAAGCATTATGGTCGATGAGATCAATCATCTGCTTTCATCCTCACTTAATAATTACATCAAGGAAAATAAACTGCCTATCATTGGCGACCCTCTTCCTGACACTGAAAATGCCGCTAAAATTGATTGGGAAACTCAGAAGGAATTTGAATTTAACTATAAGATTGGTTTAGTGGCTGAATTCAAATGTGATGTTTCGGATAAAGTAAAGATCCCCAAATACCAGATCCAGATAGACGATAAAGCTGTTAAGGAAACGCTGGAAAACCTCAGAAGCCAGTATGGTAAAATGAGCAACCCTGAAGTTACGGAAGAAGGAGATTCTATTTATGGAGAATTGAAGGAAGTAAATGGTGATTTTACAACTAACACACTGGTACCTTCGAATAAAATAAAGAAAAGCGAACAAAAGAAGTTTGCGGGAAAAGCGAAAGGTGATAAAATAGAATTTGATATAGAGAAAACTTTTGAGGACACCGCCGTTGTCGCCCATGTTACAGGCCTTGGTCTGGAAGAAGCGAAAGCTAAAAAAGGCAAATTTGAGCTGACAGTCACCAATATCAACCGTACTGAACTTGCTGCGTTGGATCAGGATTTTTTCGATAAAATTTTCGGAAAAGATAAAATAACAACAGAAGAAGAATTTAACGAGAAGCTTAAAGATACCATCAAAGAAAATTACGACAGGGAATCTGAAAATATGCTCTCCAGGGAAATTCATGACCATTATGTCAAGAACACTAAAATTGAGCTTCCGAATGAATTCCTGAAGAAGTGGCTTTTTATCACCAATGAGGGGAAAGTTACTGAAGAGCAAATCGAAAAGGAGTATGACCAATATGTGGGAGAAGTAAAATGGTCGCTTATTAAAAATAAAATTGCTGACGAAAATAATATCAAAGTTGAGAATGAAGATATATTGGGCAAAACCAAAGAAATGATCTCTCAGCAATTTGGCAGCATCGCGATTACAGAAGAATTGCAGGATAGTTTTGACAAAATCGCCGATAATTATCTGAAGCAGGATAACGGCAAAAATTACATGAAAATGTTTGAACAAGTATTCTTTGATAAGGTTTTAAACCTGATAAAGGAGAAAGTTTCCTTCCAGGACAAAAAAATTACGGTAGAAGAGTTTAAGGAAATTGCCAATAAGTCACGATAAAAATAGTTGGTAAAGTTTTTGAAAGTCCTTTCTTCAAAGGACTTTTCTTTTACATTTGTATAAACTTAAAAGTATTTAAAATCATGCTCAACAAAGAAGAATTCAGAAAATACGCTATCAAGCATCATGGCTTGGGAAGCCTCGCCGTAGATAAATATATCAATATGGTGGAAAGTATGTCAGTGCCTCAGATTGACAATATGACACCCAATGTAATCGAAGAAAGGCAAATGAGAGCGACGGTCATCGACGTGTTTTCCCGTCTTATGGCTGACCGCATCATTTTTCTGGGTACTGCTATTGACGATTATGTTTCCAATATTGTTGTGGCTCAGTTACTATTCCTTGAATCAGCCGATTCTAAAAAGGATATCCTTATTTATGTAAATAGCCCCGGAGGCTCCGTATATGCCGGACTTGGAATTTATGATACCATGCAATATGTAAATCCGGATGTGGCTACTATCTGTACGGGCCTTGCAGCTTCAATGGGTGCTATTCTTCTTTGCGGCGGTGCTGCCGGCAAAAGATCTGCCCTGCCCCACTCCAGGATTATGATCCACCAACCGCTGGGAGGTGTGCAGGGTCAAGCTTCTGATATCGAGATCACCGCCAGGGAGATACTTAAATTAAAACAAGAGCTTTATGAGATCCTGGCCAAACATAGCGGGAAAGATATTCCAACTATTGAAAAACATTCTGACAGGGATTACTGGCTAAAAGCGGCAGAGGCGAAGGAATACGGCATCATTGATGAAGTACTCACGAAAAAATAAACTAAAAAATAATATTTTTGATTATATTGGAGTATGGCAGCGATTACTTGTTCATTTTGTGGGAGAAATAAAAAGGATGTAGCCCTGATGATCTCAGGAATACATGCTCATATCTGCGATAAATGTATTACCCAGTCACAGCAGATACTCACGGAAGAAAGCAAGGTCAGAAACAAGAGTAACGCTCCGAAATTCAACCTTATTAAACCGGTTGAGATGAAAAAATATCTTGACCAGTTCGTAATTGGACAGGACGAGGCAAAAAAAGTAATGTCGGTCGCGATATACAATCACTACAAAAGATTAATGCAAAAAACCATCGAAGGAGATGTAGTGATTGAAAAATCGAATATCATCATGGTTGGCGAAACAGGTACAGGCAAAACATATATTGCCCGGACTATGGCTAAAATTCTTCAGGTGCCTTTCTGCATCGCTGACGCTACGGTTCTTACAGAAGCAGGCTATGTCGGAGAGGATGTTGAAAGCATACTTACCCGTTTACTTCAATCCGCCAATTATGATGTTGAAGCCGCAGAGCGCGGAATAGTTTACATAGATGAAATTGACAAGATCGCGCGTAAAAGCGACAACCCATCCATCACAAGAGATGTGAGCGGAGAAGGAGTTCAGCAGGCATTACTGAAGCTGCTGGAGGGGACTTCCGTAAACGTTCCACCACAGGGAGGAAGAAAACATCCGGATCAGAAAATGATCAGCCTGAACACCGAAAATATTCTTTTCATTTGCGGCGGAGCATTTGATGGTATACACAGATTGATCGGAAACCGTTTGAATACACGTCCACTTGGATTTACAGGCAAAAGCAAAAAGGATGTGCAGCTGGACAAAGAGAATCTTCTGCAATATGTTTCCGCACAGGATTTGAAATCTTACGGACTCATTCCTGAATTGATAGGAAGAGTTCCAGTGCTTACACATCTGGAACCTTTATCAAAAGAAGCAATGCGCCTTATTCTGACGGAACCAAAAAATGCCATAGTAAAACAATATTCCAAACTATTCAAAATGGAAAATATTGACCTGGAATTCGAAGATGAGGCACTGGACTATATTGTTGATAAAGCGATGAATTTCAAGCTTGGTGCCAGAGGTCTAAGATCCATCTGTGAAGCTATTATTACAGATGCCATGTTCGAACTTCCTTCACAGGAAGGCACTGAGAGATTTGTGGTAACGAGAGATTATGCCGAAGAAAAGATTGAGCGGTCGAAGTTCAATAAATTGAAAGTGGCTTAACAGGGTATAAAAAATATTTACAGAAGGGCTTTGCCGCCCCTTTTTTATTTCAAATATTTTATCATCAATGCAGCGGTCTTTGCCGAAGCTCCCTTTTCACCTAAAATATTCTCCAGGTTTTTATAATCATTCAGCTGGTTTTCCCGATGCTGACCATCCAGAATCTTCTTAAGCTCAGTCTTTAAATTTTGCTCGTTGAAATTACCCTGAATTAATTCCCTGACCACTTCCTTATCAGCGATAAGATTTACCAGAGAAATATATTTTACTTTAATAAGCGCTTTGACGATGAGATAGGTTATCGTGCTCGCTCTGTAAACCACTACCTGCGGTACTTTAAACAAAGCTGTTTCCAATGTGGCTGTACCTGAAGTAACGAGCGCGGCTATTGAATTTGACAAAAGATCATACGTCTGATCGTAAACCACCTCTACCAGATTTTCTCTTCGGAATTTTTCATAAAATTCAGCGGGGAGATTACTTACGCCTGCAATGACAAACCTGTAGCCGGGAAAAAATGGAACAATTTTAAGCATTGTATCCAGCATAGCCTTTACTTCCTGTCGTCTGCTTCCGGGAAGGATCGCGATGACAGGATTTTTTGCAAGATTATTTTTATCACGAAAATCGGGATTCTGCCTGAATTCAGAGATAGCGTCTTTCAATGGATTACCTACATAATCAACTTTGTAATCATACCTTTTGTAAAATTCTTCTTCAAAAGGCATGATCACAAACATCCGGTCTACCAGAAGTTTAATTTTAAGAGCCCGCGACTGATTCCATGCCCAGATCTTAGGAGATATATAATAAAAAACTTTTAGCTGATGCTCTTTAGCAAATTTCGCGACCCTGAGGTTAAATCCGGAAAAATCAACAAGCACTAACACGTCCGGTTTAAAAACAAGAATGTCTTTGTGGCAAGCCTTAAAAAGTTGGGAAAGTTTACGGAGGCTGAGTACCACTTCAATAAACCCCATGATGGAATATTCTTTGTAATGCCGGAGAAGCCTGGCACCGCTCGCTTCCATGTAATCTCCTCCCCAGCAGGCAATGTCGGCGGAGCTGTCTGCTTTTTTAAGTTCTTTAATAAGATTAGAAGCATGAAGATCTCCTGAGCGCTCACCGGCAATAATGAAATACTTCATTTGAATTTAAATGTTGAATTTTAATTGATCAAGCTTCTTACTACTTGCCTATTATTAATTGCTTTTTACCTTTTGTCTATTCCTCCACTGTCAACTGTCAATTCCCTTCACCGTAATATTCCACGTAATTTCTCGGTGTTTCGTATAAGGTAATACAATGAAGATTGGCCTTCGAGATTTCACGAATAGCCGGGCTAAGTATCTTCCATATTTCAATGGCAAGATTTTCAGTACTGGCCATCTTGCCTAGCATGAAATCAACATCAATATTAAGGTTTTTATGATCCAGCTTTTCAGTAACTTTCTCCCGGATAAGTTTGCTGAGCTTTTTAAGGTCAATAACAAATCCTGTATCCGGATCCGGATTCCCTCTCACAGTAACAATTAATTCAAAATTATGCCCGTGCCAGTTCTGGTTAGAACATGGGCCAAAAACTTCCTTGTTCTTTTCTTCGGTCCAGGTAGGGTTATATAATTTGTGAGCCGCGTTAAAATGCTCTTTTCTGCAAACGTAAATCATTCTATCTATAAATTATCAATAAAAAGCTGTGAAGATATCCAAAGAGAACTTATTTAACCGGAACTTTCAGCAGGGTATTAATTTTTGTAAATTTAATCTTTTATTAACTATTATAACAAAGAAATATTATGATCGTTGTCACCGGGGCGGCAGGATTTATCGGGAGCTGCCTGATAAGCAGATTAAATGCTGACAATTTTAATTACATCATAGCGGTTGATGATTTTTCAAACCCCGAAAAAAATAAAAACCTGGAAGATAAAAAAATACAGGAGCGGGTAGACAGGAAGAACTTTTTCAACTGGCTGGACAAAAATTATGCGCTTGTCGAATTTATACTCCACATTGGCGCAAGGACAGATACAACCGAATTTGACAAAAAAATCTTTGACGAACTAAACCTTAATTATTCAAAGAGTATATGGCAAGCCTGCTGCCAATATCAGATACCGCTGGTATATGCCTCTTCCGCGGCAACTTATGGACTTGGAGAATATGGTTATGCTGATGATGAAAAAAATATTTCCAGCCTTAAGCCATTAAATCCATATGGTGAGTCAAAAAATGATTTTGATATATGGGCGCTGGAGCAAAAACAGAAACCTTTCTTCTGGGCAGGTTTAAAATTCTTCAATGTATATGGCCCTAATGAATACCATAAAGGAAGAATGGCCTCTGTGATATTCCATGCTTACCAGCAAATATTAAGAACCGATAGCATGAAACTCTTTCGTTCCCATAATCCGGACTTTAATGATGGGGAACAGATGAGAGATTTTATATATGTTAAAGATGTGGTGGAAGTGATCATGTTTTTAGTAAACCATAGAAAAAATTCTGGCATCTATAACCTGGGAAGCGGTAAAGCGAGAACCTTTATTGACCTGGCAAAGAATACTTTTCAATCTATGGAGAAGAAAGTCAATATCAGTTTTGTTGATACCCCTATTGATATCCGCGACAAGTACCAGTATTTCACTGAAGCCAAAATGGAAAAATTAAAAAATATAGGATATACGAAAAAATTCCATTCCCTGGAAGAAGGGATTAAGGACTATGTTCAGTGCTTCCTGATGAAGGGCAAATATTATTAATCATGAATGCGAACACTGTCTTATACATCATTGCCGGAATACTTATTATTGATTTCGCGCTTGAGCGAATACTCTCTTATCTGAACGCAAACCATCAGCAGAAAAAACTTCCTGATGAACTCACAGATATCTACGATCAGGAAAAATACAGCAAATCGCTTAATTATTTTCAGGCTAACCACTCCTTTGAAACGATCAGCGCCTCTTTCAGTTTTATTCTGATGCTTGCCATGATCTTAACAGGAGCCTTTGGTAAGCTTGACTATGTTTTGAGATCGCGGATCAATGATCCAATATTGGTGGCCTTATGCTTTTTCGGAATTTTATTCCTGATCTCGGACCTGATAAATATACCTTTCTCTCTTTATAGAAATTTTGTTATTGAAGATAAATTCGGGTTTAATAAAATGACCTTAAAGGTTTTTCTATTCGATAAAATAAAATCTTATATACTCACTGCTATTGTAGGTGGAGTTATACTGTATATTTTGTTATACCTTATTACTAATATAGGCGCGAATTTCTGGTTATGGTTCTGGCTGGTTATTTCGGCTTTCCTTCTTCTGGTTAATATGTTTTATACTTCTTTAATCGTGCCGATCTTCAATAAATTAGTTCCTTTGCCCGCCGGAGATTTAAGAGATAAGATCGAAGAGTACAGCAGAAAAATCAACTTTCCGCTAGACAATATATTTGTGATTGATGGTTCTAAACGATCATCCAAAGCAAACGCGTATTTCTCTGGAATAGGAAGCAAGAAGAAGATCGTGCTGTTTGACACACTGATTAGCAATCATACGCAGGAAGAACTGGTGGCAGTGCTCGCGCATGAGGTCGGCCATTTTAAGAAGAAGCATATTTTAACCGGATTTATTTTATCCATAACTCAAATAGGCTTCATGCTTTTTCTACTTTCTTTGTTTGTTTACAATCCATTTCTTTCAAAAGCTCTTGGCGCTGGTGAGAATGCCATTCATATCAATCTGATCGCGTTTGGGATTTTGTATACCCCTATATCACATCTGACAGGGATCTTTATGAATATAATTTCAAGAAAAAATGAATATGAAGCTGATAAATACGCGGCGACTACTTATAATGGTGCGACTCTGCAGAGTGCACTTAAAAAATTGTCGGGGAATAGCTTAAGCAATCTGACTCCTCATCCGGCCTATGTCTTTATGCACTATTCACACCCTCCCCTGTTACAAAGGCTGAAAGCGCTCAGAAAACTGATCAGTGAAGTCTGATTTTTATCTTTATATCATGGGGAGCAGTAAATTCACCTCCAAAATAGGGATATAGCAAATATTTTTTTTCAGATGTATTGCAACTCCGGGGCATTGACACTTCGTACCCATTCACCAGGAAAACATATTTATCGTCCTGAATATAAAGTTTGTAATTGTTTTCTTCATTAAAACCGACTGAAGTTATATATTCATCATCCCTTTCTCCATTTTTATAGACATAAGCAAGTATCTCCAGTCTGCCATTAAACCAGCGCCAGCCAAAACGGGCGCTGTTATTAT
>DATMOV010000229.1:0-2799 GCA_035568055.1 Cytophagaceae bacterium | reverse complement strand
TATCAATCATTTGCATTACGCCTATTACTTTGGCTTCGATAAGGCATAAAGGGACCACGTCGATAGAGCAGATGACCAGAATATCCAGCGGGTCATGGTCATCGCAGTATGTCTGTGGAATAAAGCCATAATTCGCAGGATAATGAACGGCTGAAAAGAGCACCCGATCCAGCTTTAGCAATCCGCTTTGTTTATCCAGCTCATATTTTCCTTTTGAGCCTTTAGGAATTTCTATAATACTTTGTACCGTATGCGGAACATCTTTTCCGAAACTGACGTCGTGCCATGGATTAAACATAAATTGTATTTTTAGTATAAGTTAATTTTCAAGTTTCAACCTTAAACGTTAATATAAAGATCCAAACTTTTCACTATTAACCAATATTCATCTTAAATTAAAAATTGAGCCTTGATTATTGATGTATTATCATTAGTTTTGCAGTCCTTGACAATGAACTATTTAAAGAAAATACCGGCCGCCGTCATCTTTTCGCTTGTCGTTTTTTCTCTTCTATTTTCTTCCTTCAGCCATGAGGCAGCTCCTCAGAAGAAGATTAAAAAGGAAAATCCTGCTAAGAAAACTGAGAAACAAAACCCTGCAAAGGAGATTATTTCTTCTTTAAGGGCGATTGAAGCTGTAATTCCTTTTACCCAGACGGATCTCAACCTGGATCTGTATTTTATCTCCGAAAGAAAATATTCAGAAGTCAACAAAGACTTCTTTTCTGTCAAAGTACCTCATTACATCAATGTTTACTTCAAGAATTTATTCAGCTATGTGATCTGCGTCAATGCTCCATAGTTATTTCTAATACTCCGGTTTTATCCAAATATCATATTTCAATTTATTAATCTTTTAAACATTTATAAAAATGCGTAATAAAACAGCTATTACAGTCTTAACGATTATCATTACGGCGTTGTGCCTTTTTGCCCTGTCATTCTCATTTGTAGAAAGACAAGAAGAAGAAAATGCCACCGAGTATGCCACTAATTCCAAAGGAGAATTCAGTGAAGTAAAAAAGCAGAGCTACCTTGACTCAATTTATGACCAACCGGTATATAATTTCCTTGGTTACAAATTCACTTATAAAGAAGTAAAGGAAAATGCCCTTGGCCTGGGGCTGGACCTTAAAGGAGGAATGCATGTAACATTGGAGATCTCCCCTGTGGAGATCATCATTGCTCTTTCGGGCAACAATGCTGATCCTGCTTTTCGCACGGCTCTTGCCAGAGCGCGGGCAGCTCAAAGTAACAGCACCGATAATTTCACGGATCTTTTTTACAAAGCTTACCGCGAACAAAAGCCTGAGGGAACATTAAAAACGATTTTCCAGAGCAACCTTACAAAAGGCAGAATAGACAGAAACTCTACCGATGCCCAGATTATGAAAGTGATCAATCAGGAAGTAGACCTTGCCACTGACAGGGCTCTTTTAATATTAAGATCACGTATTGATAAATTCGGAGTGACATCTCCCAACATTCAAAAAATCAAAGGGACCAACAGGATCCTGGTAGAACTTCCTGGCGTAAATAATCCAACACGGGTAAGAAATCTGATACAAGGTGTGGCTCAGCTTGAGTTCCTCGAAGTAAGATTCCTGAATGAAATAGCGCCATTCCTTACCAGTATGAACACCTATCTTCTCGCAAAAGAGAAAAATAAATCTGCCGATACAACAAAGATTGTAACGACCAAAAGCGCACTCTTAAGCGATTCGGTTCTGAAAGATCAACCTAAAACTTCAGACTCTGCTGCTGCTTCTGCGAAGACAGATACAGGCGCTCTTGCAAAAGCGGACTCTACCAAAGCGGACACGACTCAGAACAAACTCTCCTCCTTTTTCAAGCTGAGAAAATTCATGAGCGAATATGATCAGGGCTTAAGATTTGATTTGAAAGATACCGCCAAGATCAACAGGATACTTGCTGATCCTAAAATTCAGAGTATGATCCCATCCAATACCAGATTCTTCTGGGAGAAGAAACCAAGGGAAGGTACCAAGGTATTGGAGCTTGTGCCAGTGAAAAGAGACAGGACAGGAAAAAATATCCTGACGGGAGATGTCATCACCAGAGCGCGTGAAGAACTCTCTCAGGATAGAAAAAGTAACGAAGTAAGCATGTCCATGAACGGAATTGGGGCGAAAAAATGGAAAAAAATGACAGCCGAAGCTTCCAGGGATCCACAGAATAAAAGAAGAATAGCTATTGTGCTTGACAACTATGTTTATTCTGCACCTACAGTTCAGAATGAAATTCCGAACGGACAATCATCCATCTCAGGCGACTTTACTTTTGAAGACGCGAAGGATCTTGCAAACGTGCTTGAAGTTGGTAAGATGCCTGCACCGGTGCGCATTGTGGAAGAAGCGATCGTTGGACCATCTTTAGGTAAAGAAGCAATCGGCCAGGGCCTGAACTCCGCATTAATGGGCCTGGTATTAGTAGTGCTCTTTATGACAATATATTATGGCAAGGGCGGCTTTGTCGCTGACTTAGCTTTGATATTTAATATCTTCTTCATACTTGGTATTCTGGCACAACCCCAATTGGGAACAGTACTCACACTGCCCGGTATCGCAGGTATGGTCCTCACCATGGGTATGTCTGTGGATGCCAACGTACTTATCTTTGAACGGATCAGAGAGGAGCTTAGAAATGGAAAATCCGTGAGCGGCGCTCTTTCACTGGGGTATGATAAAGCATTCAGTTCTATCTTTGACTCTAACATCACCACAATTATCAGCGCTTTGATCCTTGCATTTTTTGGTTCAGGCCCGGTAAAAGGATTTG
>DATMOV010000228.1:0-4081 GCA_035568055.1 Cytophagaceae bacterium | reverse complement strand
TATTTTTCTCGCTCAGGATCTGACAGCAGGGGAAAATGAGCTTGAAGCCACAGAACATGATCTGATCATCAAAAGGATCCATCTGAAAGAAGCTGTGCAAATGGTGATGAAGAATGAGATTACAGACAGCCTGAGCATTGCCGGGATATTGAAAACGGCAAAGATTTTAAAATTATGACAAAAATCGAATGTCAAAATTTTTATTCCTGAAAAGTGAGCAGACCTGAATCTTATATACAGTTCTGCTCTATCAGTCTTATTTTACACAAGGAGGTCTTTTCTTTTTATGGCTATGCAAGCCATTTTTTGGCCCACCGCAAGCTATAAGAAAGGAAACCATAAGAAGAAATATCAGAGATCTTTTCATCGCTTAGTATTTATTACTTGCAATATAAGAATGTTTTAAATCTATAATATTTTTGAGGAAAAAATTTACAATTTATTTTTTTTCGATTTTTCTTACGAAAACATTGTCACCGGAAACCATCTGGAGAACATACATACCAACGGCCAGCTCTGAAATATCGATTTTCTTATTCAAAGTATTTGCCTGATTTATAATTTCTTCTTCCAACATAAGCTGGCCCAATGTATTGTAAACGGATAACCTGCATTTTGCATCCGGGAGGTGACTCATCTTCAGATATAAAAAATCTGAGGAAGGAATTGGCTGCACAGAAAACTCCGACCCATCAAATGTAACTGACTTAACGGGCGTGTATCTTATCTTTCCATCAATGTCCACTTGTTTAAGCCTGTAATAAGCTATGCCTGCAAGAGGATTGGCATCTGAAAAGTTATAGTTAACCAATGCGTTTGAATTGCCGCTTCCATCTACTCTTCCTATACTATCGAAATTTATACCATCAAAGCTGCGCTCAATAATAAAATAATTATTGTTAATCTCAGAAGTGGTGCTCCACTCCAGTGCTACGATTTGATTCTTGAGCAAAGCATTGAAAGAAACGAGTGTCACCGGCAGAGGGCTTGAGCATACCCAAAATTCTGAGGTGCTGTTAGTGCTGTTGGTTTGGGTAGCGGTCACGCTTAATTGCGCGGCAGCACTCAGGTTCAGGCTGTGCGTAAAACTCCATACACCTGCGGCCACCGTAGTAGTTCCTAAATAGATTTCTCCTTCGCAGTCGCAGCCCGGGCCGCTGGTGGTATTTCTGTATATATGAATTGTATTTCCGTTCACGCCTGTACCGCTTACCGCATTCGCTGTCGAGCTTGTCACAATAGGTGGATTGACGCCTTCATTTTCTGTCGCCGAATTGGTTTGATGATTTATGCCAAGGCCCACATTACAATATATTTTATTGCCGATGATGGGATTAAAATTAGAAGCGGTTCCTCCATTATTATAAATATCCACACCGTCACTTCCATTGCCTGCAATGATATTTGCACCCGCTCCTATGCTTCCGATGATATTGTTGTTAGAGACTTGACTTAAATAGCTGTATGAAGTAATTAATACTCCATACAGGAAATTTCCGAATCCCGCCGCCATATTTCCTGCTGCATTGACTCCTATTGAATTTCCGTACACGACGTTATTGCTTGAGATCTGGATTCTAATGCCCAGATCGCCTTTGCTGCAGCAAATGATATTCCCCTCACCCGGTGCGGTTCCTCCAACTATATTGCCGTTAGATCCGTCCAGGAACATGATACCAGAACCTGTATTACCCATGGCCACCATTCCGGTAATATCACATCCCATATAATTTCCTTTAAATGTATTATTGGTTGATCCTCCATCAACAGCAAAGGCATGTGACCCGGCACCCACATCGTTTCCTGAAACATAATTTCTCTGACCCGCTACGTTCCCTCCGATAATAAAATTCTGAGATCCTGCCCCGATTCTCACACCATTGCTGCCATTGGATACCTTGGTTGTTCCATTTTTACCAAGCCCTACAAAATTGCCATATAAATAATTTTTTATGCATGAGAAAAAGTCAAACCCCTCAAGCGTGTTACCGCTCACCACGTTATTGTACCAATAGTTTACATCTGAACCGGACTGAGCTGAGACTCCATGTTGTTTATTGGCCAATGCAGCCAGGCCTGTGCTGTCTGTTCCGATATAATTTCCGTAAAATCTGCTGCTGTCCACATTGCTTAAATAAATACCGAATCCATTAATGTTATTGCCCGAACAAACATTTCTTTCCATCAAGGTCATACCACCTATGGAGTCGCCAATAGAATTTGATATGGAAAGCCCGGAACCAAAATTTGGCATAGCGGAAAGCCCATTGGCGCTTATGCCAAAAAAATTACCTTTAATGATATGACGGTTGCACCCAGCGATGGAAAGTCCGCTATTGGTCAATAACGTTCCGTTTCCGGAAATAATGTTTCGCTCAATCTTATTCGATCCTCCAATGGTGCAGTTATTGGAAGCATTGATAAAAATACCATCGCAGAGATTAGCAATAGCTGCCGTTCCAGCAGCATTGGTACCAATATAATTTCCCTTGATGATAGTACCGTGAGAAGAGAGATCTATATTAATTCCCCTCTTGAACGTTCCCACCCCATTGCCTGAAATGACATTCCCGCTGCCTGCTACAGTGCCGCCTATCGTCACTGCTAAGGCATTATTGATATTGATGCCATGATCACCATTTGCTTTAGCTGCATTTCCGGCGGCATTAGTACCAATATAATTTCCTAAGATGACGCAACTGCCTGAGTTGGATGTGATATCTATTCCAGTATTTAAATTACCTGCAATTACATTTCTGTCATTTAAAGTAATCCCACCGATGATATTTGAGGTACTGGTTGTATTAATTTCTATACCATGATAGTTGCCAAGTGCAGTATTCCCGTCAGAGCCCAGCCCTATATAGTTTCCTTTGATTATAGTACCGGTAGATGTTGTAAGCATAATCCCATGGTTGCCATTTCCTGAGATTACATTGGATGGAGGGATTGTACCTCCTATGATATTGTTATTTGAATTGTCGATTTCAACCCCTCGGTTTGTATTAGGAATGGCAGACAGCCCTGTTGAATTAGTTCCTATATAATTCCCTGCTATGATATTGTTCGCAGATGAGCTTTGTATCCTGACACCGCTAAGAGCAGTACCGGAAATAATATTTCTGTCTGCCGCCGCGTTCCCTCCCCCTATCGTATTATTATTTGCTCCGCTGATCCATATTCCGAATCCTGTTACTTTTTGTGCAGCTGTAGCTCCGGCGGGCAAACCTCCGGCTGTATTTAAACCAATCCAGCAGCCAGTCACTGTAATGTTATTTACACCTGTGATCTGAATACCATTGGTACATTTATTAATGATTAATCCCCTGACTATAGAACCGGCAGCTGCTGCATTATTAAACAGAAAAGGATTGGTGGTGCCTCCTATATTCACTACTGGGATATTTGCAGCATAACCAGGAGCTGTATAACCATCAATAGTAACAGGGTCGGTTGGTGTGAGATCGGCAGTGAGAGGAATTGTACCTGCTACCGTAAAAACTATAATATCATTTCCTCCTACATTAGGGGTGATATTAGCATTTGCTACTGCCTGTGCAAGAGAGCCTAATCCGGCACTTAATAAATTGGAAACAGTAAAGGTAGTAACAGCTCCTGCCTGCATTGAACTTAAGAAAAGCATCCAAAGAAAAAGGTTTGCTTTTGCACCAGGCAATAGGTTTTTAAAAATCTGCTTCATGTTTTTTTTCTATTCTAAAATCAAAATCTACTATATGTTACTATGTTACCTTCAAAACTTCGGATGTAACCTCCAAATCTGAAAAATGCTGTACTATTTTAATTTTACTTTAGTAAGAACCCGCTTGAAATTACACCTTGTTAGCCCATGAATCTTGTTAATTAAGCCCAGAATAGTGTTTTCTTATTTCCACTTTATTTTTAAATATCAAACAGGAAAAAATGTCAAAGACTCTTTATTTTATTTAATATTTTATACGAATTGCCATAACATAGGTTAGAAGATTCATCCAAAATCCTGAATTGGCTGTGTTTACATACTTGTTAGCTCAAGCTTGAACGATCTTGTTTAGTACATATCTTAAATACTATAAACCGTTCT
>DATMOV010000227.1:0-3726 GCA_035568055.1 Cytophagaceae bacterium | reverse complement strand
GCTGATTTTACTGAATAACCTCTGCCCACCATATTGCCTAAAGTGCGGTTACGGCTAAACTGTGAATAGCAGGTTACCAGTAAATCTCCCAGATAGGCAGATGCATTCAGATCCCGTTCCTTCATAGGATGCATGTCAGATAAAAATCTTTTTATTTCATGCATGGAATTGGAAACCAGCACTGACTGAAAATTATCTCCGTAATTAAGTCCCCTTGCTATTCCGCACGAGATAGCAATAATATTTTTCATAATCGCGGCATACTCGACCCCTGAAAGATCTTTGATCACCGAAGTTTTAACATAACGGCAATTTAACAAGTCGGCTACCTCCCGAGCATTTATCAGGTCATTTCCTGCAATAGTCAGGTAAGATCTTTTTTCCATTGCGATCTCTTCTGAATGGCATGGCCCGGCAATAACAGCAATGGATTGACTGCTGACTTTAAAATTTTCCGCGACATATTCAGTCACCAGAATATTCTCTTCCGGGATCATTCCCTTGATGGTAGAAACAATGATCTTATCTTTAAAATCCGCTGGATTAAGTTTCAATAATACCTCTTTGATGAATGCTGCAGGTACAGCCAGTATAACAATAGATGAATCTTCAACCGCTTTTTTGAGATCGGTAGTGGGCTTTACTTTCTTCAAATTGATCTGTATATCACTCAGATAATTGGGGTTGGTTTGATGCAGACGAATATAGTCCACATCTTCCCTGTTCCGAAGCCACCAGTTTATTTTTACATTGTTTTCCGAAAGTATCTTTACCAATGCTGTGGCCCAACTACCTCCGCCTATAACCGCTATTTTTGCCTGAGTCGTATTCTTCTGCATTAATTCTTTGCGTTTATGTATTTTTACGGATTCAAATTTAACAAATAGAGCTAATTAACCATGTATTTATTTTTTAATGGAAAAGTTATTAAAGATGAAGACCTCAGGCTCTCTTCAGATAACCGGGCTTTGAACTATGGAGACGGGATTTTTGAAACCATGAAATTTTCAGATAGGGAAATATGGTACTGCAATGATCACCTTGACAGAATGCATGCCGGTGCGAAAGCTTTTCATTTGAAAATCCCCGAAGGCTTTACACATGATTTCATTCAAAGGCATATAATTCTCCTCTCCGCTCAAAATAAATTGAAGGAAGGCCGCGTAAAGATCCTTTTGTGGAGAAAACCGGGAGGATTGTTTAGCCCAGAATCTGAAGAGGCCGATTGTATGATTTTATTAAAGGAATGGCACAGCAGTCCTGCGGAAAAACAAAAAGTAACCTTTAGTGCTGAAAGAAAAAGCTATTCGGCTTTGTCAAGGTATAAACTTCTTAGTTCCGCATTATATATTATGGCAGGGATCGGGAAGAAGGAAAAAAAATCTGATGATGTCATTATTCTCAATCATAACAATGAAGTAGTGGAATGCCTCAGCTCAAATATTTTCTGGGAAAAGGATTCGCAGTTATTTACACCTTCTCTGGAAACAGGCTGCATTGAAGGTGTGATGAGAAAACAGATTATAGATAAATTAAAAGAAAATAAAATCTCTGTTAAAGAGGGGCATTATTCTATAGAAAATCTGCTCGACGCTGAATTCGTATTTACTTCCAATGTCGGAGGATTAAGCTCAATCATTACAATCGAAAATTCAGTTTTCAAAAAAGAATCTCAGGTTTTCAACCGGCTCAAACAAATTTTCAATATGAATTCCTGAATTTTGTTTCAGGCATTTTTTCTTTATGAAATAATTCTATCAGGTATTCAAAATTTATTCTTTGATGCTTTTCATTCAGGTAGTTAAAATAATCATTGCTGGGAAAAGGCCTTCTGATTTCTTCAAACCAGTCTTTCAATGGGTATATCCATTCATCTTCATCAATCTCATAAAGGATCCTGAAATCATCGTCGGGCAATAAAATTAAATCTTTTGCCTTGATGAAATCCTGAACTTTCAGGTATACAAATTTTACAATTCTGCGTTTGTATCCTTTTTTTACAAAATACTTTATAAAGTCTTTTCTTGTTTTTTCAATTCTAAGATTCTTCAATCTTCTGATTTTGCTTCCCCACTTCTTTGATCTCGTTCTTAGCTCGTATAAGATCTTTGTAATAATCAGAAGAAACCCTGATCCTGCTATCATTGCCGCGTATAAAATTTTCTGGATCATTTTTACAAATTAAGATTGGTTACATTTTATTAAGTTATTAAGCAATTAAATTAATTTCCTTTATGGATACTTTGAATATGAGAACTTCTATTGCCCGGTGAGAATTCTGAAATTAGCGAGTGCCATTGAGTCATTTTCGAGAGACCGGTACACAAAGTCAAACGTCCTGAAAAATAATTTTGTTCCGCAACGGGAAAATAATTGAATAAAAAATTTATAAGCGAAGGAAACTCGTTTCATTTTCCATTTCAAGTCATTGGTTAATTCAACCCATGGAGCTATATCAAAAAATGCATACCTCCGGATACAATCCGAGAGTTACATAATCAGGAACTACAAGATTATATGGCTACCTCAGCTTTAATGTGAGGATGCGGATCATAATTCTCAAGAGTAAAATCTTCAAACTTAAAATCAAAAATGTTTTTAACTCCCGGATTAATCTTCATTTGAGGAAGCATCTTCAGAGGCCTTGACAATTGGAGTTTCGTCTGCTCTATATGATTAATATATAAATGCGCATCTCCCAGCGTATGTACAAAATCACCGGGCTTTAAACCACATACCTGCGCCACCATCAAGGTTAGCAAGGCATAAGAAGCAATATTAAAAGGAACGCCAAGAAACACATCGGCGCTTCTTTGATAAAGCTGACAGGACAATTTACCATCGGCTACATAAAACTGAAAAAAAGCGTGACAGGGAGGCAGCTTCATTTTATTAATATCCGCCACATTCCATGCACTCACAATAAGCCTTCTTGAATCAGGATTTTTTTTGATCTGTTCCATCAGCTGTGTGATCTGATCTATATGACTGCCTTCAGGGGTTGGCCATGAGCGCCACTGGTAACCATAAACCGGGCCGAGCTCTCCCTTTTCATCTGCCCATTCATCCCAGATAGAAACTTTATTATCCTTCAGGTATTTTACATTCGTCTCGCCTTTTAAAAACCAAAGCAGTTCATAAATAATCGAGCGTAAGTGCAGCTTTTTTGTGGTAACCACAGGAAATCCTTCTGATAGGTCGAAGCGCATCTGGTAGCCGAACACGCTGATCGTTCCTGTTCCCGTGCGATCTTCCTTTTTTACTCCTTTTGCAAGGATGTGCTTCATCAAATCGTGGTATTGCTGCATAAGATTAGTATTTACACAAATCTAATAAAAAAAGCCTCCCTTGTTCGGGGAGACTTTTTAAAAATTATCAACAGAGCCTGGGTTATTTTTTAGGCTCTTCTTTCATGCCGTCTTTTGATTTGTCAGAACAGCAGCTTTTCTTTTTGTCTTTGCATCCTTCCTTGTTAGAGGAATCGCATTTTTTCTTTTTCTTTTTATCCTTATCTCCGTCAGGCAAATTGTTTACTTCAACGCCATTGCTGCTCAGAACCATTGCATGCACTGCAGGTCCAAGTGAGATGAATAATGCAAATACTACTCCTAATGCTAATTTTTTCATGGGGGTTATTTTTTTAGTGGATACGTGGTTAAAATTAAAAATTTCTGTTGTTACTTCAAAACGCCAAACCAGGGAACAAATTGTAAAGTTCCAAAACTT
>DATMOV010000226.1:0-10821 GCA_035568055.1 Cytophagaceae bacterium | reverse complement strand
TATCGTCACACACGAGAGTGACTGGCAGGTGACAGTATACAATGCTCAGGGCAGTGGTGCATATGGCCTCCCCCAGGCGCTGCCGCCGTCGCAGATGGCCTCTTTCGGAGCCGACTATATGACGAATCCGGTTACGCAGCTTAAATGGGCACAATCATATGCGATAGGACGATACGGGAGCTGGGCCGCCGCCTACAACTTTTGGGTTTCGAACCAATGGTGGTAAAAATAGAAATCAGGTGAAAACAAATTGAAAGAGACCATTAAATTTGGCATATAGAAAAGACCCGCCTCGGCGGGTCTTTTCTATATTTTAGTTTAGTGAATTCGAGATGACTGTTCTTAATGCCGGTTACAAACTTTAAACAATTTTGCTTTTCTTTCTCCTCTTAATTTCTTTTTTTATCAACTGCAGTTCCCTGGCAGACGTTCCTGTCACCGCACGGTTTTCTTCTGCTCTTCTGAAAAGATAGGGTAGCACTGTGTCAATCGGCCCGAAGGGAAGATATTTCGCAACATTATAACCGGCTGCGGCAAGATTATAAGAAATATGATCACTCATTCCATACAATTGCGCGAAACTAACACGAGGATCATTTTTTTCGATTTCATGTTTCAGCATGAGGTAAGGGAGCAGGTAGTTGCTCTTCTCATTGTGCGTGCCTGCGCATATCGAAATCTTATTAATATTCTTTGCGCAAAATTGCAAAGCCTCATCATAAGCTTCATCTGTTTCTTGCTTGGAAGAAAATATAGGAGATTCATAGTTCTTCATTGCTGCCATCTTTCTTTCTTTATCCATATATGCTCCTCTTACCAATTTTATTCCAAGAAAAAATTGAGCGGATGAAGCCAGTTCAAAAGCTTTTTCGAGGTTATACGGCATATCTGCCCTATACATTTGAAAAGTATTGAAGACAATAGCCTTTTCGCGGTTGTATAATTTCATCAGATCAAAAACCATGGCGTCAATGGTTCCCTGTATCCAGCTTTCTTCAGCATCTATGAATACCGAAACACCTTTCTCATAAGCCATGCGGCAAATAATTTCGGCCCTTCTCTTTGTATTGTCCAACGCCATTGATTCGTCTCCGGTTAATATTTCCCCATTTTGTATTTTTTCAAGGATATGAGCCGGGCCAATACCCGACATTTTAAATACACCAGCCGCGATAGCGGAAGAAGAAGAAGCTGCCTCTATAGACTCCAGAACCTTGTCCATCGTATTATCAAAATTTTCATCGGAATCTAACCCTTCTACTGAGTAATCCAGAATGGTACGGACATTGAATTTCATAAGGTCAGCAATCGTGTTTTTGCATTCTCCAATAGTCTCTCCCCCACAGAATTGTGTAAAAAGGGTCTTTTTTATGACAGATTGGACAGGAAGTTTGAATTTCAAAGCGGTTTTTATAAAAAAAGTCCCTATCTTTGTAGGATATTTCCAGTTCATTGTGGAAAACAAAAAATGCATTTTTTCTAAATCCTCATTGGTTTTTGATGAAAATGCAATGGATGTATCTTCAAATGAAAGTGGTTTCTCGTTTTGCATAAAAAATTTTAAGGCATATTATATAGAACGGGTTCAGATAAAAAATTGTTGAGAAAAAAAATTCAGAAAGCCAAATGAACTTAAATTTAAAGATCAATCCTCTTGAAAAGTGGGCGAAATTAAAAAGTAAGCCACTTGTAATTGCCGGCCCATGCAGTGCCGAAACTCCGGAACAACTTCTTGCCACAGCCAAAGGCCTGCAAGGGTTGAAAGTTGATATACTAAGAGCCGGTATATGGAAACCGAGGACAAGGCCAAACGCCTTTGAAGGCGCGGGAGCTGAAGGGCTTAAATGGCTCGCTGATGTAAAGAAAGAACTGGGCATGCCTATCGGTACAGAAGTTGCGAACCCTGAACATATAGAGCTTGCTTTAAAGTATGGTGTTGATGTATTATGGATCGGTGCAAGAACAACGGTGAGCCCTTTTGCTGTGCAGGATATGGCAGATGCACTAAAAGGCGTAAAAAATGTAGCCGTTCTTGTTAAAAATCCTACACACCCTGAATTGGGCTTATGGATCGGTGCTTTTGAAAGACTGAACCAGGCAGGAATTGAGAACCTTGGAGCCATTCACAGAGGATTTTCCACTTACGATAAAACGAAATACAGAAATTTGCCTGTATGGCAAATACCTATTGAATTAAGAAGACTTGCTCCTCAGATCCCTATTATATGCGACCCTAGCCATATTGGTGGTAAGAGATCATTGATCGCTGAGATCTCTCAAAAAGCAATGGATCTTAACTTCGATGGATTGATGATCGAAACACACATTGACCCTGATCATGCATGGAGCGACGCGGATCAACAAGTTACACCTGAAAGGCTTGGCGAGATCTTGTCTGAGCTGAAAATCAGGGAAGCGTCTTCTACAGATAAAGATTTTAATGACCATCTTGACGATTTAAGAAAGAAAATTGATAATATTGACCGTGAGTTGATTGAAGTGCTGGCAGCAAGAATGTTGGTGGTAGAGAAGATCGGCGAATACAAGAAAGAGAATAACGTGACCACTTATCAGGTAAAACGCTGGGATGAGATCATGAAGAACAGAGCTGATCTCGCTAAAAAGATGAATTTGTCTGAAGGCTATATCACGGAGATCTACAAGATCATCCATGAGGAGTCTATAAGAAAGCAGACGGAAATAATGAAAAACGTAGAGTCAAAAGCGTAAAACTATAATCCAATGGCTTCGGATATTTTTTTAACTAAAGAGGTAGCGACTAAACTTGGTCAATATCTGAAAGGCAAGCAGTATTCAAAGATCTGCGTCCTGGTAGATGAGAACACGGAAAAGCACTGTTTTCCCTTACTTCTCAAAGTATTGACCACCGCACATCTCATAAGGATCAAGAGCGGTGAAGAGCGCAAAACGCTTGACACCTGTCAATATATCTGGTCACAAATGACAGAGCTGGTTCTTGACAGAAAAGCTTTGCTGATAAATCTTGGCGGGGGAGTAATATCCGATATGGGCGGCTTTTGCGCCGCTACTTACAAAAGAGGAATAGACTTCATACAGATCCCGACAACACTGCTTGCCCAGGTTGATGCCAGTGTAGGCGGCAAGCTCGGAATAGATTTTCATGGTTTCAAAAATCATATAGGAGTATTTCAGGAGCCTAAGGCTGTATTAATTGACTCTATCTTCCTTAAAACGCTTCCCAAAGATGAACTTCGCTCGGGTTATGCCGAAGTTATTAAACACTGTCTGATCGCAGACAAGAAAAAATGGGAAGAGATCAGCAAGAAAAATTTCAATGAGCTTAACTGGGAAGATCTTTGCAAACATTCCATCGCTATTAAAACCAAGATCACTACTGCTGACCCCTTGGAAAAAGGACCGAGAAAGATCCTTAACTTCGGGCATACCGTTGGCCATGCCATCGAAAGCTATTACCTGAATATCCCCGGAAAAAAATTGCTTCACGGAGAAGCCATTGCTATTGGTATGGTCTGTGAAGCATGGCTGGCTAAGAAGAAAGGCTATATAAATCAGAAGGACGTTGATGCTGTCAAGAAATATATCATACTGATATTCGGTCAAAAGGTAATGTTTGATTTCGACATCAACAAGATTATTCCATTGACCTTGCAGGATAAGAAAAATGAGAACGAGGTGATACAGGCATCACTGCTGGAGAAAGTCGGCAAGGGAAATATCAATGTGGCCGTGAAGCTGAAAGATATTCGCGAAGCGATCGCTTTCTATAGCCTTTAACCATTAAAAGGTCTTCGACAGAGTTATACTGAGTAAAGCGAATGTACTCAGACTGACAGTAGCTTACATTCCGCACTTCTTCCCCGAGCTCATCATTACTAATGTCTAATGACCATTGACTAATTAAAAATGCAGGAATCTTTAACGATCAAAAAACATCCGGGGAAAGTGCATTGCTCTGTTACCCCGCCATCATCAAAAAGTGAAAGCAACAGGGTGCTCATTATTGACGCACTGGCGGGTTTTCAATCCGACCTGCAAAATCTTTCCAACGCGCGTGACACTCAGACGATGATTCGTCTGCTGGATTCATCAGACAAAGTACTGGATGTAATAGATGCCGGGACTACCATGCGTTTTCTTACTGCTTACCTGGCATTCAAAGGAGAAACACATGTCCTGACAGGAACCAAGAGAATGTGCGAGCGGCCGATCAAACTATTGGTGGATGCACTCAAAACTTTAGGAGCGGGCATCGGATATCTTGACCGGGAGGGTTATCCGCCCATCGAGATTGAAGAATTTGAAAAGGGCAGGGTGCTTACCAACAAACTTAAAATTAAGGGAGATGTCAGCTCGCAATATATTACTGCCTTGCTGATGATCGCACCTTCATTGCCACAGGGCTTAGCACTGGAACTTGAAGGAAAGATAGGCTCGAAACCATACATAGAGATGACGCTGACTTTGATGAAGCAGTTCGGGGTTTCATCTGAATGGAAAGACAATATTATAAAAATCATTCCGCAGAAATATATACCAACATCCTATAAAGTGGAATCTGACTGGTCCGCCGCAAGCTACTGGTATAGCATCGCGGCACTGTCGGCAGATGCCAATATTGAAATACTCGGATACAACAAAGAATCTTTGCAGGGCGACAGCATCATTGCAAAAATTATGGAGAAGCTTGGAGTGAGTTCTACTTTCACGTCCACTGGAATTCTTTTACAAAAAACAAGAACAGAAAAATCAATCGAGCTGGACTTTACTCATTGTCCGGACCTTGCACAAACCATCGCCGTCATCTGTGCCGCCAAAGGCATTGAATGCACGATGACAGGATTGGAAAGCTTAAGAATAAAAGAAACCGATAGAATTGCAGCCCTGCAAAATGAACTTCGCAAATTCGGATCTGATCTTATTGAGACAATTCCAAATTCACAATTCACTATTCGCAAATCACCATTTACCGTTAGTGGTCAGACTGTTTCTACCTACAAAGACCACCGCATGGCTATGGCTTTCGCACCATTGGCATTGCTTGGCGATATCACCATCGAAAATCCTGAAGTGGTAGAAAAATCTTATCCGCATTATTGGGAAGATTTGAAGGTGGCGGGGTTTGACCTTGATTTGTAGAAAAGATTTTTCAGGATATTTAAGCAAGTATGGAAGAACCGGTTCTCTTGTTAGACCTCATCAGGCATGATGGAGGTTAGATCATAACAATCACTACATCCTGCAATCATCCGGACTGCGAATCAGCGAAGCTTTAAATCTAAAAATCGAAGATATTGACTCTAAAAGAAAGCTGATTTTTATTCGTGCAGCGAAGGGTAAAAAAGAGAGGATAGGGCTTCTTTCCGATAGATTGCTGGATACATTAAGAAATTATTTTAAAGAATATAAACCCAAACAATTTTTATTTGAAGGGCAGGGAGGGAATCAGTATAGCGGGAGAAGCGCCAAGAATAATCAGCGATTATCCCGAACTGACAGAAGATCATATTCACGCTTGTCTTGCATACGCTGCTGACAAGGAGCACAAAATCCGGGTAGCTTATGAAACTTTTATTCGACCAGAACTTGTCTTACAGACTGGTTAGGAAATTATCAGCTATTTTCCCTGAAGCGAAACAAGTAAGAGATCTCGGACTTGAGAATCAGATAGAATTGTTCCAGAAAAGGATGATCAAAACTATAAGAGAACTTATTGAAGGTAATTACAGATATTTTACCGATTTCAGAAAAATAAAATTACCATCCTTAGAATTCACAACTCCGCAAGAAAAATAAAATGGTCTACCTATCACATTTAACGGTATAATATTTTAGCGGTCATTGTAAAGCGACTTCAAAATAATCCGACAATCTTCTCGACATTTATGCTTTGATAAAAAATGCAAAAAAACTTGTGTAGTCAAATAGCTACATATATATTTGTAGCCAGATAGCTTCATAATGAATTTAAGACGAGATGTTTTTCAAGCAATAGCAGACCCGACAAGAAGATCAATTTTGTTACTATTGGCTTCCCAGTCTATGACTGCAGGTGCTATAGCAGCAAATTTCGATACGGCAAGACCGACAATTTCGAAACACATTCAAATATTAACAGAATGCGATCTTTTACGTCAAGAGCAATCAGGCAGGGAAATCTATTATCACTTTAATCCTAACAAAATGAAAGAAATAGCTGAATGGCTAATGCCATTTGCAAAAATGTGGGATGACAGGTTTAATAAATTGGAAACCATCATGAAAAAATACAAATCAAAAAAATAGAATAATATGGAACAAAAAACAAGAATCAATGCAGAAGACGGCAAACAGGAATTAGTGATAACAAGGGAATTTGATTTGCCGTTGGAATTACTTTTTAAAGCGTATGCAGAGCCCGACATTGTTGAGCAATGGATGGGAACAAAAGTGCTGAGGCTTGAAAGTAAGAAGCACGGCAGTTACCAGTTTGAAACATCAGATGCCCAGGGAAACGTGATATTTCGGGTCAACGGGACAATCCATGAGTTCAGCCCGAACCGGAAAATCACCCGGACATTTGAAATGGAGAATACGCCTTTTGGCGTCCAGCTGGAAATCTATGAGTTTGAACAACTCACTGACAACACAAGCAAACTCAATATGCACGTCATATATGAATCGGTTGCACAAAGAGACCAAGTGCTGAAGCTCCCCTTTGCTCAGGGACTCAATATGGCACATAACCGGATACAAGACATCATAAGCAAATTAAAATAGCACGCCATGACAAAAAGAAATAAAATTATCTATTGGATTGCTACTATCTGGCTTGCATTAGGAATGCTTTCAGGAGGAATAGTACAATTATTAAAAATGAAACAAAATATAGATGGTATAACACATTTGGGCTATCCTATCTATTTTCTAACCATACTAGGTGTTTGGAAAATATTGGGAGTGGTAACAGTGCTTATTCCTAAATTTCCTTTACTAAAGGAATGGGCCTATGCAGGTTTCTTTTTTGCCATGTCGGGTGCTGTCTTTTCTCACTTAGCCAGTGAAGATGGCGCCAAAGAATTTTTTGGACCAATATTATTACTCATCCTGACTGTGCTATCGTGGTATTTCAGACCCACTGACAGAAAAATCGTTTCAGTTAATCCATAAAATTCATAACTTTATTCAGCGTATCAATCATGAATAACATGAATCCTAAGGTTGATTTTTATTTCAGTAAAGCCAAAAAGTGGCGGGAAGAACTGGAACAATTGAGAACAATTGTTCTTGACTGTGAGCTCTCCGAAGAATTGAAGTGGGGCTGCCCGTGCTACACGTTTCAAAAAAGCAACATCGTTTTAATCCATGTGTTTAAAGAATATTGTGCACTTTTGTTTTTCAAAGGTGCCTTGTTAAAGGATCCCAAAGGTATTCTCATCCAGCAAACGGAGAATGTGCAGGCAGCACGCCAGGTCCGGTTCACCAGTGTTCGGGAAATAGTGAAGATGGAACGTACCGTGAGAGCCTATATTCATGAAGCTATCGAAGTGGAAAAAGCTGGTTTAAAAGTGTCTTTGAAAAAGACTAAAGAATTCGCAATGCCTGAAGAATTTCAAAAGAAATCAGATGAGATGCCCGCCCTGAAAACTGCTTTTAAAGCATTAACGCCGGGACGGCAAAGAGCTTACCTGCTTTATTTTTCTCAAGCCAAACAAGCCAAAACCCGGGAGTCAAGGATTGAAAAATGTATGCGGCAAATTCTCAATGGAAAGGGATTAAATGATCAGTAATTCGATGAGAAAATGAATCCAGTTAATCAATAAACGAATAGAATAAATCCTAAGGTTGATAAATATTTTAGTAAAGCCAAAAAGTGGCAGAAAGAATTGGAGAAATTGAGAATGATCATTCTTGACTGTCAGCTGACCGAAGAATTGAAGTGGGGTGTTCCTTGTTACACGTTTCAGAAAAAGTAACATAGTTGGAATAAATGGATTAAAAGAATACTGTGTGCATATCTTTTGTAAGGTGCCTGATATATGTCACTAAAAACCTTTTCGTCACGACGACTATTTGAATCGGACAGTGTGCTTTTAGGAACTGAATATTTCAATCCCTAAATGGGTCAATTTTGATTCACAGGCAAGAAGGAAGGCCCGTTATAACCTCTCTAAATAGAGGTACATCCTGAATAAATGCAATAAAGCGTAGAAATAAGGTGATCATATGTGAAGAATTTCTTGCAATACCGATCAGCATTATTGAAATGGGCAATCTTAAAAATTTTATCCCTGGGAATTAAATTTATTATCTGGGAAAAAATTGGCTGTGCGGTAAAAAACGTATTTTTGTTCATGTTAATTTTAGTTGTGGTAAACCAAATTTAACATTGGGAGGGTGATTTTAATCATCCCTCCCTAAATTTTAACAGGACACTACTGATGCCCAACTGTCAATTCAACTGGTATTTCAGCAACGGGGAAAATTAAAAAGCCAGGCTGAAATAGTTCAGTCTGGCTTTTTAATCAATTCATCATATTATTCTTTAATAAGTTTCTCTATCCATCTTTCTTCACCGCATTGTACCTGCACAAAATATATTCCTTCGGGAAGATTTTGAATATTTATTTTTTTCTTAAAGGAATCGGTGTTTTGATCTAATGAAGTATATACCTGTTGTCCCAGTGAATTATAAACTTCAATGTTAATAATGTTTTCAGATGATGTGCGTGAGAATATTTCCACCGTGAAATTTCCATTGGCGGGATTAGGATAAATTTTAATTGCTGTGTTGTCGTTTAAAGTAATGCTTCTGATTGCGGAGTAAGCAAACGATCCATCTTTGTCCACTTGCTTTAAACGGTAATAAGACGTGCCGTTATAAGGTTTAGGGTCTGAATAAGAATATGAGAAGATTTGTGAGGAGTTACCAGCACCTTTCAGGCTTCCGATCGCTGCAAAGTCTATTCCGTTGATGCTACGTTCCACCACGAAAAAATTATTGTCTTTTTCAGTTGCTGTTTTCCAGTCAAGCTCCACACCACTCCCTTTTTGAGTGGCGTAAAATTCAACAAGATCTACAGGAAGGACCGGGTTACTACATGGTGTGATCCAGATCTGATCAGGATAAAGAAGCTGGCTGGTAGATGCAAAACCAAAAATATAACTGTAATCCCAGGCCTGGTTGTTAGGATTCATAACCGTCGATATATTGCTAATTGCCTGTGTTACCCTGGTAACTCCTGCTATGGAAATGGTAAAGGTGCCTCCTATAGTTTCAGTATAACATGGCCCCTGCGCTGTTACACCTGGCCCGCATGGCAAACCCGCAAAGCCGGCATCGTTCCACTGAACATTGGCACATCCTGTCCAGGCTGGAGGGATAATGGTGCCATCGGCAGACGTTGGGCATGCTTGCCCGAAGCTTCTATCAAAAGTACCTGTACCGCCGCCAGTGCGTGTTCTCACAATATTAGGTGTCCATGTGATCTGAAAGGTACGTTGTACCGCATCCCTTACCGTTGGGGTATATGGAAAACCACCCGGTGCATAGTTAGGAGTCCCCGCAAGCATTGCAACAGGATTCATAATGTTGCCCGCAATGCCGCTATTTTGTGCGTGGGTACAGGAGACATCCGGGTTGATACTAATATGTTCAGCGATCTGGCTGTCATTGGCATCGCAGCCACCACCAGGGCAGCCATTTATGGAATTGGAATTGGAATACATATCAAATTCAATAATGAGCTGATTCGCATTAGCGCCGTCACATAGGGAACCCATTCCGCCTCCTGACTGCCCTATTTTTGCCAGCTCAGTTGCAGAAGGAGTTGAAGCCAGCGTTCTTTGTAAATTAAAAGTAAAGCCATCAGTCTTCCTGTCCTGAAAGCCCGGAGTGCTTGTATTAATAACCTGTAATTTGAAGCAAAGTGAAAAAGCGTTCCGGAAATTGAAAGCGTTTTTGTTCCACATGCTATTGACTTGCCCGGTAACTGTTGGGTTGGTGACATCCCAGGGAGTAAGATTATATCGAAAAAGTGTCCCATCCTGGGTAATGGCATTGCCTTGTCCGGTAGCGGTTTTATTAAATTGGAAACTTGCCGGATCCATATTAGTTGGCCATTGAGCATTTACCTCAAATGAGCAAACAAGAATTCCAAAAAGGAGCGAGATGAAGTTTTTTTTGAGATTTGGCAGCATAATTTTATAAACTTGACTTTATAAATTTAATACCGAAGGCCCTAAATTGTAACCTTCTCCTTTGTTTTTCGTACCAAAAATTTCCCTCTGAACCCGGTGTTGGCAAGGGGGGAAGGTAGGTTGAAGCCACTCTTTGCTCATACCTGTACCCGCAGGATAGCATGAAATTTCAAATGTAAGAATGGTTTGTTTGAGTTTTATACAGTTTATTTGAGGTTTATGGCAAGTGCTTAAAAAACAATAAAATATTTTCATGTAAAATTAAATTTTGTAACTCCTCCTCAAAGAATATTTCAGAAACACTCAATAAAAAAAGTCCCCTGAGTTTTAGTTCAGGGGACTTTTGTAAATTTTAACAGCAGGAATATTTATTCAGATTTTTTCAGCGATTAGTATTGTGGGAATGCTTGATCCTTAATTAAGGTCTATTTTTTTAACGCCAGATTGCCAGACATATCCATTTTATCTCCTTCTTTCATTACCACAATTTTTCCATCTTTCATCAATATTGCTCCATTGGTCATTACTTTATTGCCATTTGGCATTAACACTTCTTTGGCCATTGGCAACTCTTTGCCTTCTTTGATCATGCACATCTTGCCATTCTTCATTGTAACGCAATCAGACCCTGCGGCTGCAGTA